>JALZLU010000219.1 GCA_030858685.1 Chloroflexota bacterium
GCAACGCGGTGATGGAGCCGCCGCCGTTCTCATCGTTGAGCCGCGCAGCACGCTCCAGCAGCCGAGAGTGCAGGTAGAAGACGTCACCGGGATAGGCCTCGCGACCGGGCGGGCGGCGCAGCAGCAGCGACATCTCGCGGTAGGCCCAGGCGTGCTTGGTCAGGTCGTCATAGACGACCAGCGCGTCGCGGACGGTCTGGCCGTCCAGCTCCACGCCGTTCTCCATGATCTCTTCGCCCATGGCGGCGCCGGCGTACGGCGCCAGGTACTGGACAGGAGCGGGATCCTCCGCGCCGGCCACGACCACGATGGTGTGGCCCATGGCGCCGTGCTGCTCGAGGGTGGCCACGGTCTTGGCCACGGTCGAGAGCTTCTGGCCGATGGCCACGTAGATGCAGACGACCCCTTTGCCCTTCTGGTTGATGATGGTGTCGATGGCGACGGCGGTCTTGCCGGTCTGACGGTCACCGATGATCAGCTCGCGCTGGCCACGGCCGATGGGGATCAGCGCGTCGATGGCCTTGCTGCCGGTCTGGAGTGGCGTGTCCACCGACTTGCGGGTGATGACGCCCGGCGCCACACGCTCCACCGGCCTGGTCGCAGCGCCCGTGATGGGGCCGCGCTCGTCGAGCGGCCGGCCCAATGGATCGACCACGCGTCCGATGAGCGGCGCGCCGGCTGGCACCTCCACCACCCGCCCCGTGGTCTTGGCCGTGTCACCTTCCTTGACCTTGGTGTAGTCGCCCAGGATGACCGCGCCGACGGTCTCCTCCTCCAGGTTGAGGGCCATGCCCATGACCCCGTCGGGAAACTCGATGAGTTCCGAAGCCAGCGCGCCGGCGAGGCCGTAGATGGTGGCGATGCCGTCGCCCACCTCGACCACGGTGCCCACGGAGCGTGTCTCGACGCCCGCGTCGAACTGGTCGATGGCGGAGCGGATGATGGTCGTGATGTCGTCGGAGCGGATGGCCATGTGAACAGGATCCCCTTGTGGCTGGCTGCTAGAGAGCGCCGGCTGCCAGCCGGCTGCGCAGGCGTTCGAGTCTTCCTCGGACGCTGCCGTCGATGAGCCGGTCGCCCAGGCGCACTATGACGCCGCCCAGGATGGCTGGGTCGACCGAGAAGTCCATCACCACGCGGCCACCGGTCATCTCCGTGAGTCGCGCACGCAGCGCCTCCTCCTCGGTGGGGCCCAGCGTCGCGGCACTGACGATGGTCGCCTCGGTGATGCCCTCACGGCGCCGGTGCAGACGCTGGAATTCCTGGGCGACGCCAGGCAGCAGGTCGATGCGGCCCCTCCGGAGCAGCAACCGCATCAGGTTGAGCGCGGGCGCCGAGATGCTGCCCTCCGTGATGCGTTCGGCCAGCGCTGCCCGCGCCTCGTAAGGAACGGCCGGGTTGGCCAGGACGCGCAGCGCGTCCTCCCTGCCCAGCGTCTGGGTAGCGACCTCCAGGTCAGAGAGCCACACGTCGACGGTGCCGTCGCGCAGGGCGATCTGGAAGGCCGCCTCGGCGTAGCGCCGGGCGGAGCCGCGGCTTTTGGCCATCAGTTGCGCGCCGCCGATCCACGACCGCCGACGTCGTCCAGGAACTCGTCCACCAGGCGGCGCTCCCGTGCGGTGTTCATGGTCTCGCCCACGACCTTGCCCGCCGCCAGGAGCGCCAGATCGGCGACCTGGGCCCGGACATCGTTAACGGCCCGCTGCCGTTCGGCGTCGATCTCAGCGAGCGCCTGCTCTCGAACACGCTCCAGTTCCGAGCGTGTCTCGACCAGCTCGCGTTCGCGCGTCTCGTCGGCTGTGCGCTGGGCGCGGGTCAGGATCTCGTTCGCCTCACGACGCGAGTCGGCCAGGACCTGTTGACGCTCCTCGGTCGCCTTCTCTCGGTCCAGCCGAGCAGCATCAGCGTCCCGCAGACCCTGCTCGATCCGCGCTCGCCGGTCTTCAAGGGTGGCGCCGATGCGCCGGAAGGCGGCGAAGTACAGGATGACCAGCAGGATGAGGAAGCTGGCCGCCTGGGTGATGACCCAGAAGAGGTTGATCTGGAAGTCGGCGGCACCGGCTTCCGCGTTCAGGACGAGCGCCTCGCGAAGCTGGCCGCCCGCGATGGCTAGGGTTTCCACGCCGGTCTACGCTGCGCCGCCGCCGAGGAAGATGGCCAGGATGCCCACCACGACCGCGAGCACGCCCAGACCCTCCGCGAAGGCCGCTCCGATGATGAAGGTGGCGCGGATCTGGGGCGCTGCGTCCGGGTTGCGGCCGATGGCGCTGGTGGCCATACCGGTCAGGATGCCGATGCCCAGCCCCGGGCCGATGACGCCGAGCGCCGCGAGTCCGGCTCCGATCTGTTCCATGTGCTGTCGTTCCTCCTACTTGCCCGGCTGTTACCGGGTCAGATCCGGGCTGATGTGGGTCACGCGGCTACGGTGCCGCGCGGAAGCTCAGGCTCGATGTTGCCTTCGGGCATCTCGGGCTCGTGCGCTTCGTGGTGCTCCTCATGGTCATCATGGCGCTCGATGGCAGCGATGGTGAACATGAGGGCGAGGATTGAGAAGATCAGTGCCTGCATGAAGTTCAACAGCAGTTCCAGGCCGAGCATGGCCACGGGGATGATGAAGATGGTCAGGGCGGAGATGACGCCCAGGGCGATCTCGCCAGCGTAGATGTTGCCCCACAGTCGCATGGACAACGTGACGGGCTTGACGAACTCCAGCAAGAACTCCAGGAAACCCACGAAGAGGGCGATGACGCCGTTGACGGGACCCTCCTTGAAGCCCTTCAGACTGAAGAACTTGCCCAGATAGCCGCGCACACCAAGGGCACGCACGCCCTCCACGTGGAACATCACGAAGGCCACCAGGGCCAGCCCGATGGTCACGTTCACGTCGCTGGTGGGGGCGCGCAGCTCCAGCGTGCGGCCCACGAAAGGCAGCAGGCCGCTCCAGTTGGAGAGCAGGATGAACAGGAAGAAGGTCACGAAGATGGGCACGTATCGGCGAGCCGCTGGGCCGCCCAGGGACGTGGCGAAGCCGGCCAGACCCTCGTAGACGTACTCCAGGGCGTTCTGGCGCTTGCCCGGCACCTGCCGGATGCCCAGCGAGAGCAGGATCACCAGCGCGATGATCACCAACATCACGATCCAACCCGTGAAGATGGAGCTGGGGATGGTCAGGTCGAAGGTGAGCAGGTCGGCGGAGGGCGGCAGTGAGGCATCCAGGTCGATGAGCACGTGCGGCGCCGGCAGCTCGAAGTTGGCGTTGATCGCGTCGCGCGGGAACTCGAAGGGGCCGTCGGGGTCGTCCTGTGCGAAGGGCGGGAAGAGGAAGAGCCCCGCCACCTGGAGAGCCACGATGATGGCGATGCCCAACAAGACATAGCGCCGCACGCCGCGACGGGGCGGCGCGGCCACCTCGCCAGCCGCGACCACGGCGTCGCTGGCCATCTCCGGTCCTAGGGCCGAACGCATCCGAGTCTCGGCCGTGGTCTCGTCGTCTTGTGGGCTCATCCCGCGTTCCGGGCGAGAGTTCTCGTCTGTCAACGCTGCTCCACGCTGCGCGCGACGTCGCCGGTCGCGCTCATGATCGATCGTTGCGGTCCGGCGCCCGGTCGAAACTGTCCAGGAACCGAGTGATCAGTCTCTTCACGGCAAGTCCGCCTGCTCCGAAGCCGAGCAGCAACCCGGCGACCACGAACATGGGGAGCGTGTTCAATCGTTCGTCGATCCAGTACCCGAGCAGTACCCCGAAAAGGGTCGTGACGAGCAGGACGATGGCGATCTCAGAGAACAGGGCGAGATAGGCGCCCGCCCGCCCGATATCGTTCACGAACAGCCTGGCAACGCGCGGCGAGTATAGCAGAGGGTCCTCACGCTTCTGGCCGATGCGGACGGGACTCCGTGCCCGCCGTTCGCGCCAACCGCGCGCGCTCTTCCTCGGCAGCCTCGATGGTCAGCGCCTCGGTCGGCTCCTGCGCCTCGTACGTGCGCGCGTCCAGCGCCTCGCGGGCTCGTCGCGTCATGAGATAGAGCACCAGGCCACCGCCGACCACGACGCCCATGAACGCGTATAGCGAACCCGTCCCGGAGAGGACCAGGCTCAGCAGCGCGAGCAGGCCGCAGATGCCGTAGATGACCAGCACGGCCCCACGATGGGTCAGCCCCAGGTCCAGCAGACGGTGGTGGAAGTGGCCCCGATCCGGCGTGAACGGAGAGCGGCGCGAGGACAGCCGGCGGATGATGATCCAGAAGGTGTCGATGATGGGCACACCCAGCACGAGCATGGCCACGGCCACCTTGCCCACGCCCATGATGGACAGCACGGCCAGTGCGTAGCCAACGGCGTATACACCGGTGGTGCCGATGAACACGCGGGCGCGGTGGAAGTTCCAGGGCAGGAACCCGGCCAGGGCTCCCGCCAGCACGGCACACAGTACCGCCACCGCGGGCAGGTTGAGGGTCAGCGCCACGATGCCCAGAGTGATCGCGGCGATGAATGAGATGCCTGTCGAAAGGCCGTCCAGACCGTCGATGAAGTTGATGCTGTTGATCATGCCCACGATCCACAGTACGGTGACCACGATGGTCACCTCAGCCCCGAAGTCGATGAGCTGGAAGGCGAAAGGCCCACCCAGGAACTGGAGGGGGTTGTCGATGAATCCGATGCTGATGCCGGCCGCTACAGCTACTCCCGCCAGGAAGAGCTGGATGAGCAACTGCCAACGCGCACGCAGCTGATAGCGGTCGTCCAGGAAGCCCAGCGCGGCAGCCAGCAGACTGCCTCCGAAGAGCGCGGCAAGCTGCTCGGGTCTCGGTAGCACACCGAATGCGGGCACAGCTTTCACCATGTCATTGATGACCACGGCGACCACGCCGACGCCCACGAACGATGCCACCACGGCCAGTCCGCCACCGCGCGGTATCGGCTGGCGATGGACCCGCCGGTTCGAGTCAGGACGATCGATGGCGCCGATCTGACGTGCGAAGCGGATGGCGAGCGGGCTGAGCACGAAGCTCAACGCCGTCGCGGCGACCATCACCGCGACGATGAACGGGATGGCCCCCTGAGCGGCCGGGGTCACGCCTGGGGCAGGCCCGGGACCGGAAACGCCGCGCAGATGGCCCGGACCTCGTTGCGGACCTCCTCCAACGCGGCGGGATCATCGCGCCCCCTGAGGGCCTTTACGATCGCCCCTCCCACCTGCCGCATCTCATCCGGTCCGAAGCCGCGCGTCGTGGTGGCCGGCGTGCCCAGGCGGATGCCCGAGGCGATGTTGGGCTTGAGCGGGTCGAAGGGGATGGCGTTCTTGTTGACCGTGATGCCCACTTCGTCCAGGAGCTTCTCGGCCTCCGTGCCGTTCACGCCCAGCGGCGTCACGTCCACCAGCAACAGGTGGTTGTCCGTGCCGCCGGAGACGACCTGAGCACCGTGCTCCATGACCGTCTGGGAGAGGACGCGAGCGTTCTCCACGGTGCGTTCCTGATCGCTGCGGAAGTCATCACTGGCGGCCAGCAGCAGCGCCACCGCCTTGGCCGCGATGACGTGCATGAGCGGTCCGCCCTGGATGCCCGGGAAGACGGTCTTGTCGACCTGCTTGGCCAGCTCCGCGCGGCTGAAGGTGAGGCCGCCGCGCGGGCCGCGCAGGGTCTTGTGCGTCGTCGTCGTTACCAGATCCGCGTGCGGGAAGGGGCTGGGGTGCTGACCCGCTGCGACCAGGCCCGCGATGTGCGCCATGTCCACGAAGAACAGCGCATCGACGCCGTGGGCGATGGCCGCCATGCGCTCGAAGTCGATGATGCGCGGATACGCGCTGGCACCCGCCACGATCAGCTTGGGACGGACCTCCGCGGCCTGGCGCTCCAGCGCGTCATAGTCGATGCGCCCGTCCTCGCGGCTCACCCCGTAGGAATGCATCTCGAACCATCTGCCGCTGAAGTTGACGGGTGAGCCGTGGGTCAGGTGTCCGCCGTGGGCCAGGTCCATGCCCAGCACGCGATCGCCGATGTCCAGCACGGAGAGGTAGGCCGCCATGTTGGCCTGCGCCCCGGAGTGCGGTTGCACGTTGACATGCTCCGCTCCGGGGAACAGTGCCAGGGCCCGTTCCTCGGCCAGCGTCTCGACCACGTCGACGTGCTCGCAGCCGCCGTAGTAGCGGCGTCCGGGCTGGCCCTCGGCGTACTTGTTGGTGAGCCAGGAGCCCTGCGCTTCCATGACGGCTGCGAAGACGTAGTTCTCGCTCGCGATGAGCTCGATCTTGTCGCGCTGCCGGTCGCGCTCGTCGCGCATGGCCTGCCAGAGCTCCGGGTCCACCTCCGCCAGTGTCGACCAACCGGTCCCTGCCGGCGCGGTCACGGTCATCACGGCTTCTCCTGCGGCGTCTGGATCCCGCGCCAAGTGTACCCGCGCCTCGGTCAGGTCAGTGCCGCCAGCACCTCGGCTGGATCCAGGGCGCCTGCACGCAGGACGGTCACGACCCCGGCGGCGTCGATGGCCACCACGGTCGAGGCCACGCCGCCCAGCACCGGCCCGCCGTCCAGCACGAGCGACGGTGCGTCGCCCAGCGCGATCAGCAGCTCGCCCACCGTCCGCGCGTCTGGCCCGCCACTCACGTTGGCCGAGGTGAGGGCCAGCGGGCCCAGCTGGGCGGCAAGCTGTCGCGGCACGGGATGTTGGGGAAGGCGGAAGCCGAGGTCGCCGGTCGGTCCCAGCAGCGGGCCGGGCAGCTCACGAGCCTGACCGCTTCGCGCCGGAACGACCAGCGTTAGGGGCCCTGGCCAGAAGCGCTCGGCCAGTCGCCTTGCAGCCGCCGGCAGGTCCGCCAGCCGCTCGACCTGGGCGATGGAGTCGACGGCCAGGGCGATGCCCTTCTCGTGCGGACGGCGCTTGGCGGTCAGCAGCCTGGCCAGGGGTCCAGCATGCGGCAGCACGGCCAGGCCGTAGACGGTTTCCGTGGGGAGGGCCACGATGCCCCCCGCTCGAAGCACCTCGACCGCTGCCTCCACGGAGCCCACGGCGCCTGCGGCGAGGACCGTCGGATCAGACATCCTCAGACCCGCCGCACGCCAAGTACGCGCGGGCGGCCACCGAGGTCGAGTTCGATCGAGGCGGGCCAGCCGGGAAGAGCCTCAGCCGCCGCGGCGAGCGCCGCCTCCCCTTGCGCAGCGCCGATCTCGAGGAGCGCCGAGCCGCTGGGGGCCAGGGTGGACGGCAGCTGGGCCAGCAACCGACGGATCAGCACGAGGCCGTCCGCTCCGCCGTCCAGCGCGTGGACCGGTTCGAAGCTGGCAGCGACGGGCAGCGCGGACAGATCGGCGCTGGGGATGTAGGGCAGATTGGCGACTACCAGATCGGGCAAGGTGGGCGCACCGGGTACTTCCAGAAGGTCACCCACCGCGAACTCGATGGCATCTGCCACACCGTGTGACACGGCGTTCTCCATGGCCAGCGCCAGGGCCTCCGGGAAGTGGTCCGTGGCCATGATGGTGACCGCTTCGCCATAGCCTCGTCGTCGGAGGTCGACCGCCAGGGCGACGGCGATGGCGCCGCTGCCGGTACCCACGTCCCAGGCCCGCAGAGCGGCAGCATCTTCGCCGCGCGGCGCTCCCGTGAGCACCGCCCGCACATGCTCCAGAGCGAGTTCCACCAACCGCTCCGTCTCGGGTCGAGGGATCAGCGCGCGGCGGTCGACCGACAGTGCCAGGCCGAAGAATTCCTTGATGCCCCGCAGATAAGCCACTGGCTCTCCCACCGAGCGCCGCTCGATGAGAGCCTCGAAGTCGGTCCGCCGGTCCTCGCCCACCACGACCTCCGGGTGCGCCAGGATCGTCGTGCGTTGGACGTCCAGCGCGTGGCCCAGCAGCAGCTCGGCGTCCAGCCGGGCAGTCTCGGAGCCGGCGGCGCGCAGCCTGACGGTGGCGCTTCGGAGCAGGCCCCCTACCGTCAGGTCGGGCGGGGGCGTGTCATTCACAGCCGCACGACCACCGAGAGGTCCCCCGTTCGGCGCAGCACTTCCACGCCGGCCGAGTCGTCGCTGCGCCGGATGAGCAGGTCGACCACGGAATCGCCCACGCTCAGGTTCTCCAGCCTCACCTCCGGCAGCCAGTCCGGCAGGGAGGGGGCATGAAGGATCAGTTCGGCGGCGCCCGCGTCGGGCTCCAGACCGAGCATCGAGCCGAGCAGATGGAACAGGGACCCCGCGGCCCAGGCTTGGGGTGAGCAGGCCACGGGGTACGGCACGGGATAGGAGGATCGTGCTCGATCGAAACCGCAGAACAACTCGGGCAAGCGCGCATCCCGAAAGTAGGCCGTGGCCTGCAGCATCGCGCCGGCCACCTGAGCCGCCTCGGCGTTCAGGCCGTAGCGGAACAGGCCGGCCGCGGCGATGGCATTGTCATGGGGCCAGACGGTGCCCAGGTGATAGCCGATGGGGTTATAGCCGGCCATCTCCGCAGAGAGCGTGCGGATACCCCAGCCGCTCCACAGCCCAGGCCCCAGGAGGGAGCTGGCCACGCGCCGCGCGCGCTCAGGCGTGGCGGCGCCGCACCACAACACATGGCCCGCGTTGGAGGCCACCGCGTCGACCTGCTCCTTGTCGGCGTCGAGGGCCATGGCGTAGGTGCCCACGTCCTCCATCCAGAAGCTGGCTTCGATGGATGCAGCCAGGTCCGTGGCGGCCCGGTCCTGGACGGCGGCAAGATCCGACTCGCCGCGCAAGCGAGCCAGGCGGGCCAGCTCACGTCGCGCGCGGTAGACATAGGCCTGGACTTCGATGAGGGCCAAGGGGGCTTGCGCCAGGCTGCCGTCGCGATGGCGATTGGCATCGGCCGAGTCCTTCCAGCCCTGGTTGATGAGTCCGCGACTGGAGTGCCGCTGGTACTCCACCAGACCGTCACCATCGACGTCACCGTAGGTCTCGATCCAGGTCATGGCAGCAAGCGCGTTCGGCCACAGCCGATCCACCAGCGCATCGTCGCCGGTCCAGCGCTGGTACTCGCCCAGCAACATCAGCCAGAGCGGCGTCGCGTCCACGGAACCGTAATACGGCGTGTGCGGGATCTCGCCCGCCGCGGCCAGCTCCCCGGTGCGCAGTTCATGCAGGATCTTGCCCGGCTGGGCGTCGCGCCAGTCGTCGACCTCCGTAGCCTGAAGTCGCGCCAGGACCATCAACGCATCGCGGGCGACCTGGGGGCGGATCGGCAGCAACTGGAGCGCGGTGATGATGGCGTCTCGCCCGAAGAGGCAGCTGAACCAGGGGACACCAGCGGCCACGTAGCGCTCGCCCGGTCCAGGGCCGCTGTTGACCAAAAGACGCAGATCGGAGAGGGCACGCTTGAAGGCACGGGCGGCCGAAGCGTCGGGCGTGCTCACCGCCGCCGAGCCACTGGACCACGATCGGTGCGCCGCCTCCGCCACTTCGCCGAAGATGGGGCGCGGGCCGTCGTCCGAGGCGTCCGGTGCGCGTGCACCCAACGCTCGCGAGGCGCCTTGCTCGGACGGATCGTCGGTCTCCGCCGCCTCCGCCTCCTCCGCCCTCACCGTCACGTCGAGGACACGGTGTCCGCCCGGCGGGATGGTCCAGTCGAAGGCCAGCAGGACCTGTCCCATCGCGCCGGGTGGGGCGGCCATCTCATCCGGCCACGCGACGCCCTTGCGGACGCACCCGTCGACGTCCTCCACGCTCATCGAAGCAGGCACCACGCGGACCGTCTCTGAGAAGCGCACCCGTGTCCGGCGACGGCGGCCGTCCAGCCCCACGTAGCCGAAGTTCAGGGCATCCCCGCCGGCGGCGCCCGGCGTGCGCCGGCCTCGCTCGGGTCGGACGACGCCGCGCACCTCGAAGATGTCGGCAAAGTCAGCGTCCAGGCGCAGCGTCACGCTGCAGCGCTCAGGGTGCGTCGTGAAGTTGTCGATGCGGATCCGCTCTCCGAAGCCCTCGGAGATGAGGCGCTCGCGCACGACTCCCAGCGACTGGCGCCGGAGCACGACCTCGGGGTCAAGCTTGTCGCGTGGGTCGCGCAGGAAGTCGGGATTGGTGAGCTGGATGGTGCTGCCGTACGACGCCGCGCTGCCGGCACGCAGCACGACCGGCCGGGCCCCGTTGATACGCAGCTCGTAGAGGGAGAGCACGCGCGTATCGCCGGCGTATAGCCCCAGGCCGCGGCTGTCGGGATGCACATCGCCGAACGAATCGGTGAGCAGGAAGAGCGAGTCGTGCTTCAGCACGAGCACGCCGGTCAGATCAGTGGCGCGCGCGATGACCGGGCTGCCGGGGGCCAAAGGGTCGAACGGGTCGAGCGCCTCGACCGCCAGGTCGGTCACCCGGCCGCTCCGCCCTGCTCGATGGTCGCCAGCAGCTCTGCCTGGTCGGTCTGGATGAGCGCGTCCAGGAGGCGATCCAGGTCGCCGTCGAGGACCTGCGGGAGGTTGTGCAGGTCCATGCCGATGCGGTGATCCGTGACGCGGTCCTGCGGGTAGTTGTAGGTGCGGATCTTCTCCGAGCGCTCACCGGACCCGACCATACCGAGGCGCACGGCTGCCTCCGCGTCGTGGACCTTGCGCTGTTCCAGCTCGAGCAGGCGGGAGCGCAGCACGGCCAGTGCCTTGGCCTTGTTCTTGTGCTGGCTCTTCTCGTCCTGGATGGCCACCACCAGTCCGCTGGGCAGGTGCGTGATGCGCACCGCCGAGTCGGTCGTGTTGACGCTCTGGCCGCCCGGACCGGACGAGCGGTAGACGTCGATGCGCAGGTCCTTCTCGTCGATCTTCACGTCCACCTCGTCAGCCTCGGGCAGGACCGCGACGGTGGCCGTCGAGGTGTGGATGCGGCCGCTGGACTCCGTCTCGGGGACGCGCTGCACGCGATGGACGCCGCCTTCGTACTTGAGGCGGCTATACGCACCGTCCCCCTGGATCTCGAGGATGACCTCGCGCATGCCGCCCGAATCCGTTTCACTTGCGGAGAGGAGTTGCCACTTCCAGCCACGTCGGTCAGCGTACCGCCCGTACATGCGGAAGAGCTCCGCGGCGAATAGTGCGGCCTCCTCGCCGCCCGTTCCGGCTCGCATCTCGATGATCACATTGCGGTCGTCGTTCGGGTCGCGCGGTAGGAGCGCCAGGCGCAGCTCCTCCGTGAGTCGTGCCTCTTCCGCCTCCAGCTCATCGACGATCTGGCGCGCCATCTCCCGGGTCTCTGGATCTGCCTCGGTATCGCGGTCGCGTTTGGCGCCGTCGAGCTGTCCCCGCGCCTCTCGCAGCAAGCGCGCGTTCTCGACCACCGGCGTCAGGCGTGACTGCTCGCGGCCCAGATGTTTGCTGCGTTCCGGATCGGAAGCGACCTCCGGGCGTGACCACTCCGCCTCGATCTCTGCCAAGCGCCGCTCCAGCTCCTCGAGCCGCGCGTCCAGGCTCATCGCGGGGCCTGGTCCCCCGCCGCGGCGCGGCCCTCGGAGGCGCGGGCCTGGTCATCCGCGAAGGTCTTGAGGTCCGGGACCGGCTCGCGCGGCGGGTCCATCGAGCCAGGCGGCGGCTCCTCGCCATTGGCCGCGATGGCTTCGCGCACGGAGGCCACGGCGACCTCGATCATGGAGTCATCGGGCTGCTTGGTGGTGATGCCCTGCAGCCAGATCCCGGGCAGGAACAACCAGCGCGTCCACCAGCTCTCCCGTCGCCGAGCACCCCAGCGAAGGATCTCGTAGGAGACCGACGCGATAACGGGGATGAGCAGGATGCGCGAGGCGATGGTCACCAACAGGTCCTGACCAGCCAGCAGGCTGAAGATGATGATGGAGACGATGATGAAGACCACCAAGAACTCGGTGCCGCAGCGCGGATGCGCCGTCGGGTAGCGACGGATGCGCTCGATGGTGAGCGGGTCCTCATGCTCCAGGGCGTGGATCGTCATGTGCTCCGCGCCGTGGTACTGGAACACTCGGCGGATGTCCGGAGAGCGGCTCACCACGAGCAGATAGCCCACGAAGATGGCCGTCTGGATGAGTCCCTCGATCAGGTGCTGGACGACGACCTGCCCGCCCGGGATGACGGCCTCCGTGCCGAAGCGCGAGAGCAGCAGCGGCAGGATGGTAAAGAGGCTCACCGCGATGCCCACCGTGAACAGGACGGTCAGCGCCACCGCCGCGCGGCCCATCGCCACACCCTCGCTGGCGGCCGCGATGGAACCCGACCTCATCAGCCAGCGCGTGCCCACCACGAGCGTCTCATAGAGCACGATCAGCCCTCGGAAGAACGGGGCGCGCGCGAAGCGATTGCGGTGGAGCAGGCTGTCCAACGGCTCCTGTGCCACGAATATCCGTCCGTCGGGGCCACGCACCGCGACACCTATGGCATCGCGGCCGCGCATCAGCACGCCCTCCATGAGGGCCTGACCGCCGTATGCGAAACGAGCCATGCGAGTGCTCCTCAGCCCGGCGTCAGGAGAGGGCCAGACGGCCCGCCGACGACGGCCGCGCGATCAGAGTCGCGTCGAGCGCTCGAGGCGCTTCTGGAAGCGCTCGACCTGACCCGCCGTGTCGACGATCGTCTGCTTGCCGGTGAAGAAGGGATGGCAATTCGAGCACACGTCGACGCGCAGCTCGGGCCGGGTGGACCCGATGGTGAAGGTGATGTGGCACGACCCGCAGACGACCTGCGCCTGATGGTAAGTGGGATGGATATCGGGCTTCATTCTTTCCTCAAGCGCCAGCGACGGCAGCTTCCGCGACCTCCGCCTCGACGCGGATGCGCTTCTTGTCTCGACGGGCGTGCTCGAACTTGACACGACCAGTGACCGTCGCGAAGACCGTGTAATCGCGTCCCAGGCCGGTGCCTTGCCCGGCTAGGAAGGTCATGCCCCGCTGGCGGACGATGATCGATCCAGCGCTGACCAGCTGACCATCGCCGCATTTGACACCCAGCCGTTGGCCGACGCTGTCGCGCCCGTTCTTGGAACTGGAGCCTGCCTTCTTGTGTGCCACGGCGTTACTCGTCCTTCCTGGCTGCGTCGG
>JALZLU010000230.1 GCA_030858685.1 Chloroflexota bacterium
GTGCGCTCTACCCACGAGACGGGCACCACCGTGGATAGGAGATAGGCCAGCTCGGCATGCTCGGGCCGGTCCGATTGACGGAAGAGGACCGCCTTGGCGGGATCCAGGCCCAGCGAGAGCAGGCCAAGCGCCATCTCGTAAGTGTTCCGTCGGACCAGTTCGCCGTCGTGCGTGGAGGTCAGTGCGTGGTAGTCGACGATGCAGTAGATGGCATCGTGCGAGTCCTGCATGGCGATGTAGTTCCGGAACGCGCCCAGATAGTTGCCGATGTGCGGCAGGCCTGACGGCTGGACGCCACTGAAGACACGACCCGCCGGGCGGACATGCGTGTGAGATGGGCCGGGCAACGGGATGGTGGTGTTCACGGCCGTGGCGTTCACGGCGCCGAGTCTATCAGCGGCCCATCGCTGATCGACCCGCCTCCTCCCCGAGCGCACGACCGGTCCCCGGCCAGCGCCTTCACGCTGATACGCTCGTGCCATGCGCATGAGCGAGGTCCTTCGGCAGCTGCGACAGCAGCAGTCACGTGCCGGAGCTCGGCCGCGGCTGCTCCAGCGCTTCGAGGCTTTCTTGCCCGTGGACCAGGCCACTCCCTTCATCTCGCTGGGAGAGGGCTTTACGCCGCTGGTCCACGCGCGCACGCTGGGCCGCGCCATCGGCTGCCCCATGCTGCACCTGAAAGTGGAGGGGCAGAACCCCACCGGGTCATTCAAGGATCGGGGCATGGTGCTGGCCGTGGCCAAGGCCATGCAGGAGGGCAGTCGTGCGCTGATCTGCGCCTCCACCGGCAATACGGCAGCCTCCGCCGCGGCATACGGCGCGCATGCCGGGCTGGAGGTCATCGTGGTGCTGCCGCGCGGCCAGGTCGCCGCTGGGAAGCTGCTCCAGGCGCAGGCCGCGGGAGCCCGCGTGGTGGCCGTCGAGGGCGGCTTCGACGGCGCCCTGCGGGCCGTGGAGGAGCTCATGGAGGATCCTGATCCGAGCCATGCCATGACCCTTGTCAACTCCGTCAACCGGTTCCGTATCGAGGGCCAGAAGACGGCCGCCTTCGAGGTCTGCGAAGACCTTGGTGGTGCGCCCGACTACCTGGCCATCCCCGTTGGCAATGCGGGCAACATCACGGCCTATTGGAAGGGCTTCACGGACTATCGCTCGACCGGTCTGGTCGAGACGCGGCCCATCATGCTGGGCTTCCAGGCGGCGGGCGCGGCGCCGCTCGTGCACGGACAACGGGTCGACGAACCCATGACCGTGGCCAGCGCCATCCGCATCGGTGATCCGGCCAGTGGAGAAGCCGCCCTGCGGGCCCGGGACGAGTCCAGCGGTCGCATCGAGGCGGTGACGGACGAGGAGATCCTGGACGCATACCGCGACCTGGCCCGCTACGAGGGCATCTTCTGCGAGCCGGCCAGCGCGGCGTCCGTGGCGGGTGTGCGCAAGCTCGCGGCGGAGGGCGCCATCGACCCCGGCGCGACCATCGTCTGCGTGCTTACGGGCCACGGTCTCAAGGATCCCGACACGGCGAGCCGCGAGACTCGCATGCCAGTCGTGGAGGCAGAGCCCTCAGCGAACGGAGTACGCCGAGCCCTGGGTTGGTGAGCCTCCCTGGTCGAGCACGCGGGCGCGCGTCGGCCGGGAGCGTGTCGGTCGACGTGCCGGCCTCGAGTGCCAACCTGGGTGCCGGCTTCGACGCCCTTGCCATGGCCCTCGACCTCTCCGACATCTTCACCGTGGAGCCCGCCCCCGAGCTTCATCGCGGCCAGATGATGGTGACCGTCCGGGGTGAAGGCGCGGATGTGCTGCCCAGTGACGGCTCCGATCGGTTCAGCCAGACCTTCCTGGAGGCAGTCGGCGATGTCCGCCACGGCTGGCGGGTCCGCATGGACAACGGCATCCCGCTGGCTCGAGGCCTGGGCTCGTCGGCCGCTGCCACCGTGGGCGGGCTGGTGGCGGGTCGCATGCTGGGTAAGCGCGACGCCATGTCCGACGACGGCCTGCCCCACGACGGGGAGATGTCCGACGTGGACCTGCTCGCGCTGGCCACGCTCATGGAGGGGCATCCGGAGAATGCGGCGGCAGCGCTGTACGGTGGCTTCGTCGTGGCCGTGCGGACCGACCGTCAGCCGAGCGTGGTCCGTTTCGAGCCCCCCGAGGACCTCCTGACCGTGCTCTTCATCCCGGACCGCACGCTGGATACGCCGCGCATGCGGGAAGTCCTCCCAGCGTCCGTGCCACGCCGGGCTGCCGTGCACAACGTGGGACGCGCCTCGCTGACCGTGGCGGCCATGGCCAGCGGCCGGCTGGACCTGCTTGCCGTGGCCATGGACGACCAGCTCCACGAGCCGTATCGCGCGGCAGTCTTCCCGGAGCTGCCCGGTCTGATCGCCGCGGCGCGTGCTGCGGGAGCGCTGGGTGCCTGCCTCTCCGGCGCAGGCTCGACCGTCCTGGCTTTCGCCGACGAGCGCGACCTGGCCGCTCGCATCGTGACGTCACTGGAGCGGCAAGCCGGCGCCGTGGGGCTGAGCGGCCGGACCCTGATCATTCGTCCGCGCTCGCAGGGCGTCCTGGCGGTCGGGCCTTCGGCGGGCAGGGCGCCTGACACTCGCCAGCCCTGGAAGCGTTAGCCAGGTATCCGGCCGGCTGGATGGGCGGTCTTTCCTGTCAGGAGGCGCCTCCTGCGCGCGTTCGTCATGGGGATTGGCGTCCAGGGACCCAAGAGGGCGACTTGGAGCCCGTGGCCCGGCCCTGATTGCAGCCCAGCGCTGGCTTACGCGTACCCCAGCCGCGTATGTCAGGAAGTGGCGCTGCTTCGCAGTTCCCCATCTCCTGCGAGTGGCTTGATCTCCTGCGAGCGGCTTCCATGAGCAGGCCCCGGCCTCGCGTTCGGACCCGGCCTCGCGTTCGGGCCCGGCCTCGCGTGCAGACCCGCCTCGCGTGCAGACCCGGCCTCGCGCAGAACCAGGCCTCGCATCAGCACCCGCGCGACGCACCGGCCACACTCGGCTCATGACGAGCTTCCCCAGCCGCCTGGAGCTTTTCGACCGCGTCGAGTCGACTCAGCGCATCGTCCGCGAATGGCTCGACGGGGGAACGCCCGGCGTCTGTGTCGCTGTCGCGGATGAGCAGACCGCGGGCCGCGGGCGTCTGGATCGCTCCTGGACGGCTCCGCCGGGAGCTGCGCTCCTCGCCTCGGCCGGTTTCACGCCCAGCCGTCTGCCACTCCGCCATGCCTGGCGCCTGGCCGCCACGGTCGCCCTGGCCATGATCGACGCCGCGGAGGCTGCCGCCGGCCTGCGCGACGAGACCGTCTGGATCAAGTGGCCCAACGACCTGGTGGCTGACGGTCCGGACGGACGGCTGCTGAAGCTGGCCGGCGTGCTGGGCGAGACCCAGTCCGAGGGTGATCTGGTGGCGAGTGCCGTGATCGGCATCGGCGTCAACGTGGACTGGCTCGCCGCGACCTTCCCGGTCGACCTCGCGCCGTTCATGACGAGCCTGAGGGAGATCTCCGGCGGCCGTCCCGTCGATCGCGACGTGCTCCTGGACGGATGGCTGGCGCGACTCGAGCCGCGGATGGAAGCGCTCACAGCCGGAGCCTTCGATGCCGGAGGCTGGACCAGGCGCCAGCGCACCACCGGCCGGCACGTAGAGATCGACCTGGGGGATCGGTTCATCTCCGGACAGGCGGTCGGCGTCGACCCCGAGGCGGGTGCGCTGCTGATCGATGCCGAGGATGGAGACGAACCTCTGAGGATCGACTCGGGCGAGGTCATCCGATGCCGTATCGTGGACCGGCTGCCGCGCGCCTCTACGCGGGAAGGCAGCTGACAGCCTCGATGGTGAGGGACGACATCGGTCCGGCGAGGCATGCCTACGCGGTCTCGCTGGAGCAGCCCGGCGACCGGCAGGGGTGCGTCCGTGTAACGGATAGACTGCCCCGGTGTTCGGTAGAGGGAGGGAAGAGGCGCCCCAACGCCCGATCCCCTATGACGCGGACCGTCCCGCCGTGGAGGCGGCGCGTCGTGACCATGGCGCATTCGACGCGCTCTATCGCAAGTACGTGGCCCAGGTGTACAGCTTCGCCCTTTACGAGACTCGTGACCCGCACGCTGCCGAGGATCTGACCGAACAGGTCTTCCTCAAGGCGCTGCATGGCCTGCCCCGATTTCGGGAGCAGGGCGACGGTGATGCCTCGACGTTCCGCGTCTGGCTCTTTCGCATCGCGCGCAACGCCCTCTCCAACGAGCGACGACGCGTCCGACGGCATCCCACCGCGCCACTGGATGAGGCGCTGGCCATCGCCGCCACCGATGATCCGGCAGACGAGGTCGCCACCAGAGAGCTGGTGGCCCGCGCCTGGGCCGCCATCGAGCGCCTGCCGGAGGACCGTCGGCGCGCGCTGACACTGCGTTTCGTGGAGGAGATGAGCGCCCGCGAGATCGGCCAGGTCATGGGCCGGTCGGAGGGCGCCGTGCGGGTGCTGGTGCATCGTGCCCTGCACAGCGTGGCCGAGCAGCTGGGTGGATCGCGGCCCTCCCGACCCTCGTGATGGGCGCACGCGATCCGATAGCCACGGACAGCTACCTCGATGAGCTGCTCTCCCGCCGCGCCGGTGCCCGACCGACGGACCACCCCGCTGGGACCTCTACGCACCTATCAGCGGCGACGACCGACCTGCTCCCCTCCATCCGCCAGACGGCTGACCTGCTCGACCGCGCCATGCCCCGATTCCACCCGTCGTTCCGCTTCGAGGAACGTCTGGCCGGCCGGCTGCGAACGGAAGCGACCGGTCGCGGGACCTTGACTACGCCCGGCGAGCTGGTGGCGTTCCCCGGCGTCGATGCCATGTCAGACGAGGGCGACACGGGTGACCGACGCGGCCGCAGCCTGCTGGTGGGTGGCGCCATCGCCTCCGGCGTATCCATCGCGGGCGCCGCGCTGCTGGCCTGGCGCCGCGGCAGGGGTCCGGATGTCACCTCCAGCGTGTCCGGCGAGCGGGCCGTCTGATGCCCATCAAGCTGCCCTTTCGGCCGCGCGGCCAGAGCTTCCCGCCGGACCTTTGGACCAAGTGTCCGGGCTGCGAGGAGATGCTCTACAACAAGCAGCTCGAGAAGAGCCTGCGCGTTTGCGACAGCTGCGGCCATCACTTCCGGCTGCGCGTCGACGCGCGGTTGGCGCAGCTGCTCGACCATGAGACGTTCCGTGAGCGTGACGCCGGCCTGGAGTCGGTCGATCCGCTGGGTTTCGTCGACCAAAAGCCTTATCCCGACCGCGTCGCTGAGGCACGGACGAAGACGGGCATCCGGGACGCTGCCCTGTGGGGCACGGGCGCCATAGACGGCCAGCGCGTGGCCATCTGCGTCATGGACTTCGCGTTCATGGGCGGTTCCATGGGCTCCGTAGTGGGCGAGAAGGTGACCCGCGCCGCTGAGTCGGCCTTGGCCGACCGGCTGCCGCTCATCGTGGTCAGTGCCTCGGGCGGCGCGCGGATGCAGGAGGGCACCCTGGCCCTGATGCAGCTGGCCAAGACGGTGGCCGCCCTCCGCCGGCTGTCGGACGCGGGCGTGCCCTACATCAGCGTCATGACCGACCCCACCACCGGCGGCGTGTTCGCGTCCTATGCAGCGCTGGGCGATGTCAACCTGGCCGAGCCGAACGCGCTCATCGCCTTCGCTGGCGCACGCGTCTCGGCAGGCACCATCGCGGAGACGCTGCCGGAAGGCTTCCAGCGCGCCGAGTTCCTGTTCCAGCATGGTTTCGTCGACCAGGTCGTCAAGCGAGCCGATCTCCGTGACGCGCTGGCCGGGCTGCTGCAGTACCTGCGACCCCGACCACGACCCCGTCCTCGGCCTCGGGCGACGGACGATGGGGCCGGGAACGGCGCGACCGGCAACGGACTCCTGTCACGACCCCTGGCCGCTCTCGTCGACGTGCGGGCCGACTCTCGCGGCGAGCCGGAGCGGACCCGTGGCTGACGTCAGCTCCATGCTCTCCGCCGACCATGGACTCGTCCAGCCTCACCGCGTCGACGACGAGGCACTCCGCGAGGCCGTCTGGGCCCGGGTCCAACAGGCACGCAACGTCAAGCGGCCGCACACCCTGGAACTGGTGCGGCTGATGGCCAGCGACGTCATCGAGCTGCACGGCGATCGGCTCTTCGGGGACGATCCGGCACTCGTCGGTGGTTTCTGCCGCTTCGGTGAGCACCGCGCCGTCTTCGTGGGCCAGCAGAAGGGCGCGGAGGTCGAGGAGAACGTCGCGCGCAACTTCGGCATGCCCCACGCCGAGGGGTACCGCAAGGCGATGCGCCTCTTCGAGCTGGCCGAACGACTGGGCTTGCCCGTGGTGACGCTGATCGACACGCCGGGCGCGTACCCCGGTGCGGCATCGGAGGAGCGCGGCGTGGCCGAGGCCATCGCGCGCTCCATCAGCGTGATGGCCGGTCTGCGTACGCCCATCGTCTGCGTCATCACGGGCGAAGGTGGTTCGGGCGGAGCGCTGGCCATCGCCGTGGGCGACGTGGTCATCGCGCTGGAGAACGCCATCTACTCGGTCATCTCCCCGGAAGGTTGCGCGTCGATCCTGTGGCGGAGTCCGGAGGCAGCCCAGCAGGCGGCCGTGGCCATGCGCCTGACGGCCGGCGAGCAGCAGGCTCTCGGCATCATCGATGTCGTGGTCGGGGAGCCCGCCGAGGGCGCCCACGCCGCGCCGGAGGAGACGGCCCATCGGCTGGGCGCGCAGATCGTGGCGCAGCTCGACGCGCTCGTGCCGCGCGACCTCGACGAGCTCCTCCAGGAGCGCTATGACCGCTTCCGGCGGATGGGCACCTTCGCCGACAGCGGCTCATTGGTCACG
>JALZLU010000259.1 GCA_030858685.1 Chloroflexota bacterium
CCCGCACCGACCACCGAGACCGCAGCCCCGTTCTCCTACGGCCAGCTCGCCGAGGAGCTCTCCTCGGTGCTCACGGAGGCGATCTCGTGGCGCAGTGCCCGCGATAGCCTCATCGGGTGAGCCGCCCGCGCCTGCTCGTCATCTCGCTGAGCGACCTCGCGCGCGATCCCCGCGTCGACCGCCAGCTGCGCGCCCTGCGCTCGAGCTACGACATTGTCGCCGCCGGGCTGGGGCCGCCGAGCGTCTCTGACGTGGACTACATCGACCTCAACGCGCCCGCCTCGCGACCGGCCGCGCTGGCCAACCAGCTCGCCGGCGCTGCGCGCATGCTCGCGCGACGGTACGAGAGCGCCTACTGGGGCAACCGACTGCTGGGCCAGGCACGTGAGCGCCTGGCCGACGTGCGCCCCGACGCTGTCATCGCCAACGACGTCCCTGCGCTTCCGCTCGCGTTCGCCGTCGCCGACGGCGCGCCGGTCATGCTCGACGCCCACGAGTACGCGCCACTGTGGTTCGAGGACCGTCGACTCTGGCGCACCGTCATGCAGCCCTACATGACCGCGTTGACCCGCCGCCACGTACCCCGCGTGGCCGCCATGACGACGGTGGCCCCGGCGCTGGTGGACGCCTACCGCGAGCTCACCGGCGTCGAGGCCACGGTGGTGACCAACGCTCCCGCATACCACGACCTACGCCCGCGACCGGTCGACGGACGGATCCGCCTCCTGCACCACGGCATCGCCAACCGCTCACGCGGCCTAGAGCACACGATCGAGACGATGGCCCACCTCGACGAGCGCTTCACCCTCGACCTCGTCCTGATCGAGCACGAGCCCCGCTACCTGCGCCGCCTGCGCCGCCTCGCCGCACCCGACACTCGCATCCGCTTCCTCGACCCGGTGCCCATGCGCGACATCGTGCGCTTCGCCAACGCCTACGACGTCGGTGTCTTCCTCCTGCCGCCCAGCAACTTCAACTACGCCAATGCCCTGCCCAACAAGCTCTTCGAGTTCATCCAGGCGAGGCTGGCGGTGGCCATCGGGCCGTCGCCGGAGATGGCGCGGGTGGTGCGAGAGTGGGGCTGTGGCATCGTGGCGAAGGACTTCCAACCAGCCTCTCTCGCCGCCGAGCTGCAAAGACTCGACTCGGTCGCGCTGATTCGCCACAAGGAGCGCTCGCACGCGGCCGCGGGCATCCTCAACGCAGAGGCCAACGAGCGACTCCTGCACCAGTTGACGGAGCGAGTTCTCGCCCAGCCCACGAGCTCCGCGTCGTAGCGCCCAACCTCGAAGCGCATGGATCGCCTTGCCAACCTGGATGCCTCCGGGCAGCAGCACGCACCTCTGGCCCGACCAGCTTCATCCAAGCCAGGAGCCCATGCCGGAGGGCACGCTGGATCTCCGGTTTCGCCCACTGTGAGCGTTCCCTACCGCGACCTGGTCGAGCGAGCCTCGTCCTCACAGACGGGCACAGATGTCGACGAGCCGCCGAGCGACCGTGGCCGAGTCGTGAAAGCTTTGGACCCATGCCCGGGTACGAGCCGACAGCTCCGCCCTCTCGTCCACCGAGCACCGGAAGTACGCCTCGATGACCGCGCGAATCCCGACAGCGTCCGTGGGGACGTTGATGAACGGGCACTCGGCGTCCACGTCGACGCCGCAGCGGCGCGCGTTGGACAAGGCGTCCTCCGATAGGTGCACCATGGTGGGGATGCCATGCACGGCTGCCTCGAGAGCCGAGGTCCCGTACCAGCCGATCACATCGTCTACCCCCAGAGCATCCATCCGCTCCTGGCCAGCCTGGTCAAAGAAGAGGTTGCAGTGCCGCTGCCGCTCGAGGCATTCCGCATGCGACACGCCTTCGATGAGGTCCACCTCCACGTCGAGGCCCTGAACAGCCTCGAGGAACGCGCTCGTGCCCTTCCGCCCGCGGACGGATGGCGAGTGCCCGATCCGCCTACCGTCGGACCACACGTGAGAGACGCGTTGAGTCTCCAAGGGAACCGGGATGTAGTGGCAGTCGAACCATGGATATGCGAGGTCCGGCTCCCAGGCGATCCGCGCAGCGCATGACAGCGCAGACCGCCGGTACAAAGGATGGTTCTTGAACTTACGAGCGAGCCCCCCGTAGTGGCAGAAAACGACCGGCTTGCCGAGCTCTCCGATGCGTGCCCGGAAACGGGCCAGGTCCGCTTCGAGCCCGGCGGGTACCGACCTGGACTCATCCAAGAAGAACGACTCGTCGACCAGCACGATAACGTCGCTCTCCTCTACAAGCCGCTCGAGGGCTGAATCCATGAGCCCCAGTGCAGGGAAGAGGAGATCCACCGGGTAGCCGTACGGATGCTGGCGCAGCGTCACGTCGCGCACAGCGAAGGCAGTAGCCCGATGGACCGCCTCGGCCAGTCGCATGCCCATCCCGGCCATGCCCATCGGATCCCAGAACAGGATCCGCCGACCCTCTGCCTGGCGCCACTTCTCGCCCCACGGAGCGATCCCAGGCGTCAAACTGCCGTAGTCATACCGCGGCAGGACTTTCAGCTGAAAGCTGAGGTCGCGAACGCGCGAACGCTCCTGCTGACGGAGCTCCTGAAAACTGCGGGCCCGAGCCTGCTCGCGCTCGACTCCTCGTCTGGCCTTCGCTCGATGCTGCTCCGCCTGCACGCGAATCGCCTCGAGTTGATCCTGCGTCCGAAGGCGCTTGATTCGCTCGCGCTCCAGCTCTCGGCGAAGCGTGCTCTTCCTCTGCCAGCCTGCCAAGCGTCGCAGCGGTGACAACACGGCAGCGCAGCATACCGGCCGGCTCAGCGGGGCGATCCGGCGATACCGCTATCAGCGGCTGCGTGGCGTGCCCGTCGCCGAGATGCCGGGCCGCACCCGCCGGGCGAGGACATCGCGATCGATCAACTGGTGCTCGGGCACGGTGAGCCCGCCCTTCGGGCGATGGCCGCGTAGCCTTGGGCAATCGGGCACGTCAACGAGCGCGTACGCGCGTGGCTCGACGAACCGCTCCGGGTGCTGCAAGCCGAGCCGACGAACCTCGCGGTGGTTGAGGAGACGCTCGCAGTGCCCGACTGGGCGAGGTCGCTCGCACCGCAGGATCGTGACTACGTGTGCCGGGATAACAGCGGCCAGGCATCCGACGAGAGGCTCCTGAGCCACCTATCGACTGACGGCCTTGAAGACCCGAGCCCGTCGACCCGCCATCCTTAGGCCGGTGAACATGAGGCGTGCCAGCAGACCGATCGCCCTGGGCAGCATGGTCCGCGAGGCATCGAGGAACCTCGGGGCGTTTCGCTCCGCGTACACGTGGCTGTTTCGCGACCTACTGAGCTTCTCTAAGTGGCGGGTGCTCGGCGTGCTGACGCTGAACCTCACCGGAGTGGTGCTCCAGTGGCTGGTGGTCGGGGGCGTCTTGATCTTCGTCGGCGAGTTGACCGGCGAGGGCGGCGCCT
>JALZLU010000261.1 GCA_030858685.1 Chloroflexota bacterium
GTTGGAGCCAGCGCCCGAACCCCGACTCGTCCTTGATCTCCAGCAGGCAGCCCGTGCCTACGGTCCCGGAGCCGATGAGGTCGCCGGGCCGAAGCCGCGCATCGGCCGAGGCACGGGCTAGCATCTCACCGAAGCTGAAATGGACGTCCGACCAGCTGCCGCGACTCAGCTCCTGGCCGTTGACCTCCGCGGTGGCGGACAAGGCGTAGCCATTGCCCTGCCGTGCGTCTGCGAGTTCGTCGGGCGTGATCAGGCACGGGCCGAACGATGCCGCGAAGTCCTTGCCCTTGGCCGGGCCCAGCCGGACCGTCGTCTCGTCTCGCTGAAGGTCACGGGCGGACCAGTCGTTGAAGATGGTGTAGCCGCCGATGGCCTCCTCCGCGCGCTCCGCTGGCAGGTCGACTGCTGGCGTATCGATCAGCGCGGCGATCTCCAACTCGTAGTCGAGTTCATTGGATCCGCCTGGCCGCCAGACGGGATCCCTCGGACCGCGCACCTCCGAAACGTTGCCGAAGTAGAAGATGGGCAGCCGGTACCACGCGTCGGGCACCTGCTGGTTTCGGCGCCCCCACATCGTCGCCACGTGCCGTTCGAAGGCGTAGAAGTCGCGCAGGCTGGTGGGTCGAAGCAGGGGTGGACCGAAGTCGAGGCCCTGTGGGTCGAGCGCGAGGTCCTCATCCGTGCCCGGCTGCCCGTCCAAAGTCGTGAAGGGGTCGACCAGCACGCGCAGGCCCTCCACCCGGGCGCCCGCCGCCAGGTGAGCGTCCAGGGTGGTGACGGGCAGACGGAAGAGCGGCTCGTTGTGGGGAAGGCTCGGCTCGTCACGCACCAGGCGGCGCCGGGCGGGTTCCAGGTCGAGCCAGTGGCCACTTGGCAGGGCGGCGGCCAGACGGTAGGGCGAGCCGGCGGGAGCGTGGCGCTCGCGGACGTGGCCGATCCTCATGACGCGGCGAGTCTAGTCGGGCGTCGCCTTCGAGGGTGGTTCGCTGCGCCGCGCGCTGATAGGGAGTAGAGTCACTAGCGATATGCAATCGACTAGCCGAGAGGGCGAACCGCAATGACCTCGACCACGCAGGACCCCCGCGCGATGATCGGCAACGGGCAGGTCATCGATCTCACCACCACGGGACGGCACTCGGGAGAAGCCAAGCGCATCGAGATAGTGATCTTCTCGCTGGACGGCCGCCTCTACATCTCGGGGATGCCCGGGCCACGCGCCTGGCTGGCCAACGTGGCAGCGGATCCCCGCTTGACCGTCCACCTCAAGACGGATGTCGTCGCGGACCTGCCCGGACGTGCCCGGGTCATCAGCGATCCCGCGGAGCGGCGGCCACTTCTTCAGCGCATCACCCGGCACTGGCGCCGGGAGCGTGACCTGGAGGCGTTCATGACCACCAGCCCGCTCATCGAGGTCGTGCTGGAGGAGGCCGTCGCCGCCTGAGTCGCGTGGCTACTCGCCGGCTGTCTGGCGCACCCTTTGCACGAGGTCGCGATACGGGCCGCCGTCGAAGCCATCAGGGAACCAGTCGCCACCCTCATCGAAGATCGAGCGCGCGGTCCCCTCGATCTCCCGGAGGGTGCCCTGGGCGCCGTTGATCTCCGTGTACTGGTACTCGTACTGCTCGATGTCATCGGGTGCCCAAGGCGCTCAGCGATGAGACCTTGGTTGAAGAGGAAGAAGCGCGCTTCATGCTGGGGGATCATGGTGCGAAGTTCGGCCGACTCGGCGTCGTGGTCCAGCCACCACTCGATATCGATTTTGCCTACCTCACGCGTCTGGGGCCACCCCCTTCAGGACCTCATCGATGGCGACGGTGGTCAGCACGAACTGGATCCCCGGGCCGGCGACGGTCTGGCCGTCCCGCATGTCGGTCACCCTGCCGCGCACGATCAGGTCGCTGACCTCGACGACCTCAGCGAGGGTCTCCCACTGTCGTTGCGTTTCGGCACCTCCAGCGAGGGCCTCCCAGAACAGGTCGGATCCCTCCAGCGGAGACAGGTCCACTGTCGCCGATGGCTCTGGCGTGACCGCCGTTAGCGGATGGTCGCCGGAGTCCCTGGGAGAGGCGACACGGCGGAAGCTGCGGGGACCTCCTCCGTGGCACCTGCTTCTGGGGGCGTTGATGCCGATGCCCGAACGGACGACGACGCTGACGGATAGGGGTTGCCAGACGTTCGGCCCTCTTCACCGAGGCCGCCGCGACACGCCGCCACTAGCGACAGTCCCAGGACAAGGACGATCAGTCCGTCTCTCGCCACAACGGCCTCGCCTCGCGCCGCCGCCTCGCGTCCCCGGCCTAGAGGTTGCCGCGAAGGGCCTGCTCGCGTTCGATAGCCTCGAAGAGCGCCTTGAAGTTGCCCACGCCGAAGCCTCTGGACCCGTGGCGCTCGATGATCTCGAAGAAGAAGGTGGGGCGGTCCTGAACGGGACGGGTGAAGATCTGCAGCAGATAGCCCTCCTCGTCGCGATCGGCCTCGATGCCCAGCTCCTCCAGCGTGTCGATTGGCACACCGACGTCACCCACGCGGTCAGCGAGCGTCTCGTAATACGAGTGCGGCATGCCCAGGAACTGCACGCCCAGCTCGCGCAGCCTGCGCACGCTTCCCACGATGTCCTCCGTGCGAAGTGCGATGTGCTGCGTGCCGGCATCCAGGTACCAATCGAGATACTCCTGGATCTGGCTCTTCTTCTTGCCTGCCGCCGGCTCGTTGATGGGGAACTTGACCCGGCCGTTGCCGTTGGTCATGACCTTCGACATCAGCGCCGAGTAGTCGGTGTGGATGACCTTGTCGTCATAGTGGATGAGCTGGCTGAAACCGAGCACGACCTTGTAGAAGTCGACGAAGCGGTTCATGTCGCCCAGGCCCACATTGCCCACGCAGTGGTCGACCTCCAGCAGTGACATGCCGGTCGCGGCGGGTACCTGGTTCTGGGTGCGCTTGTAGCCCGGTGCGAAGACGCCGCTGAAGTCGCTCCGATCGATGAAGGAGTGAACGACCTCGCCATACGTATGGATCGCCGAGCGGCGCAGGATGCCATCGTCGGAGGGCAGTTCCGTGGGCTCCAGGTAGGACCGCGCGCCTCGCTTCGTCGTCTCCTGCCAGGCGGAGGTCGCGTCGTCCACCAGAAAGGCGATGTCGTGTACGCCGTCGCCGTGCTTGTGGACGTGCTCCGCGATCTCACCGTCGGGCGTCAGCGGTGCCGTGAACACGAAGCGGATGTCGTTCTGGACCATCACGAACGAGGAGCGGTCACGGACGCCGGTCTCCAGCCCGGAGTAGGCGATCGGCGTGAAGCCCCACAGCGCACGGTAGTAGTGGGCCGCCTGGCGGGCGTTGCCGACCCAGAACTCGACATGGTCGATGCCCTTGAGCGGCAGGAAGTCCTGTGCCTCGGCGAAGGCGTCCTTGTTGAGGCGGGCGCCGCTCTGGTTGGCTGCGCCCACGCGATCGAGGGTCTCGGTCATGACTGGTCTCCTTCTGGCATGCAGCGACTATCGTACGCCGGGCATGCCAGACGACTTCGCTCGACCGAGCCCGACGGCCCGTCGCCGCCGACTGGACGAGATGACCTTCCTGGCCGAGGTCGCTCGGCTGGCGGCGTCGACCCGTACCTGGGACGAGCTGATGGTGACCATCGTCGATCGCGCCCAGGAAGCGGCGCGCGCCGACGTCTGCTCGCTATACCTGATGGACCGCGACGGAGCGGGCATCACGCTGGCGGCCACCAACGGATTGGCCAAGGAGTACATCGGTCGAGCAAGACTGCTCCTGGGACAGGGCATCACGGGCATCGCCGCCGAGACGCGGACGCCGGTCACCAGCCTTGACATCCGGAACGATGAGCGTTTCGCCTGGATCACGGGACCGGATCAGCCGCACACCTCGATGTGCTCCGTGCCGCTCATCTGGAACGACCAGGTGGTGGGCGTGCTCAACGTGCAGACCGTCCGGCCCCGCCGCTTTCGCGCCGATGACGTGCGCTTCCTGGAGACGCTCGCGGCGCTGCTGGCGGGTGTCGTGGAAAAGGGTCGTCTCCAGCAGGAGGCAGAAGCGCAGATCGAGAGCCTGCGTGCCATCGACGAGGCCAGGGCGAACCTCATCGCCGTCGTCACGCACGCGCTGCGCACGCCTCTGGCCGTTGTGCGTGCGTACGTGGAGCTGCTGGGCGGCCGCGCGCAGGCCGGCGAGCAACCAGACGCGCAGGTCTGGGAGCGGGAGGCGCTGCAGCAGGTCGATCGGTTGGACCAGGCCGTGGACTCCATCCTGGAGAGCATGCGCATCTTCCCGTCAGGCTCGATCGAGGTGGGACCGATGGACCTGACCGCTGTGGTCGAAGAGACCGTCAAGGAGCTGGGACCGCTCTTCCGCCGCCATCGGCTGGCCACGGACTTCCTTGAGCGACCCCTTCGCGCATACGGTGCCGCCGAAGCGACGCGGCGGCTGCTGGGCTACCTGCTGGAGAACGCGGCCAAGTACGCGCCGGTCAACGGAAATATCGACTTGTATGGCTGGCGCGCCCAGGGGCGAGCGTACCTGGCCATCACGGACGACGGGCCTGGTATCCCCGAGGAGTGGCGCGAGCGCATCTTCGAGCCGTTCGTGCGCCTGGACGATTCACCGCGGGGAGCTGGCATCGGTCTCTTCGCGGCGCGGCGCCTGGCACACTCCATGGGCGGCCAGTTGCGAGTCGAGCCGCGGCTGCCCAGGGGCAGCCAGTTCGTGCTGGAGCTTGCCGCGGTCGAGCCGCCGGCGTAGCGCGGGATCAGGCGTAGCGCGGGATCAGGCTGCGGCGACGTCCCGTGCCGGCAGCAGGGCCTCGTCCATCTGCTCGCGTCCATCGCCGTCCATGAGCAGGCCGATGGCCGGCCGAGCCACGAAGACGCGGCCATCGCGGCCGTGCAACGCGTTGACGCAGGCCGTTCGGTCGCCGCGGGCATCCTGATCGGGATGCAGGGACGGGAAGTGGCGCCAGGCGGGACCCTCGGCTCGGTCGACCTCGACGAGGCGACAGCCGCAGGTGCGGCAGCTGACCGGTCCGTACGGTCGCGGCGCGGGAATGAAGGAGGAGCTGGTGTCCATCATGCTCTGAGACTAGGTGCCTCGGCGCACCGGGTCAGCGGCGGTGCGGTGCCGCTTCGGTTGCGAGTCGGTTACGCCGGAGCCTTCGTGGGGTCTGAAGTCGCGCCCGTGGGATCAAGGCGATAGCCTACGGCGCGCACCGCAGCCGGCTTCGCGGCGCCGATCCGGTCCAGTTTCTCGCGCAGTCGGGCCAGATGCGGCTTCAGCCAGAGGGGATCCGGATCCGCGACTCCGGGCCAGCCCGCGGCCAGCAGGTCGTCATGTGTCACCACCTCTCCCAGCCGCTCGACCAGGCGTCGGAGCAGGCGGAACTCGATGATGGTCGCCTCCAGCACCTGCCCCCGCCAGCGGATCTCGTGCCGGCGCAGGTCGAGCTGCCAGTCACTCTCGCCCGCCGGCACTCCGGCCGCTACCGGCCCAGGGGAGACCCGACGCGAAACGGCACGTATGCGTGCGAGCAGCTCGTCCGAGCGGAAGGGTTTGCTGACGTAGTCATCCGCCCCCAGGTCGAGGAGTTCCACCAGCGACGCGGCGTCGCGCTCTCCGGTCACCACGATGATGGGCGTGGCGCTTCGGGCGCGGATGGCGCGACAGACCTCCGCTCCATCCTTGGCCGGCATCGACAGGTCCAGCAGCACGAGGTCAGGCGAATCCGCCTCGAATCGGCGGAGCGCCTCGTCCCCGTCGTAGGCCGCCACGATACGGTGGCCGGCACGCCCCAACAGGGCACCCAGCACGCCGACCATGGCCGGCTCATCGTCGACCACCAGGATGGTCAGCGACTCGTTCGACTCGGCTTCAGGCATCAGGCCGCACCGATGCGTGTCCCGCGACCGCTGTCGCCGAGGGCTGCCGCCAGGGCGCCTTCCGCTCGCCCATCAGCGATGACCGCCACCGACTCGGGAGCCACCAGCGCCCGGACGGCGGCACGGACCTTGGGCATCATCCCGCCGGCGATGACGCCCTCTGCGATGAGCGGCTCGATATCGGCCGCGCTCAGGGAGGCGATACGCGCGCCGGTCGTATCTCGCACGCCGTCCGTGTCGGTCAGCAGGACCAGGTCCGCGCCGATGCCGGCCGCAAGCCCGGCTGCCGCGTCGTCCGCGTTGACATTGCAGATGGCGCCGCCGCCATCGGCCGCAAGAGGCGCCACGACGGGCACGAAGCCGGCCAGGAAGAGTGCCTGGAGCAGCGCGCCTCGGACGCCCGCCACGGAGCAGACGCGTCCCAGCCCCGGCACGCGCTCGCCGGCCAGCAGGCCACCGTCGATACCCGAGAGGCCTACGGCGTCCGCGCCTGCGCGGCGCAGCTCCGCCACAACCTCCGCGTTGACCACACCGCGCAGCACGGCCAGGGCCACCTCCAGCGTCGCCTCGTCCGTGACCCGCAGGCCCTCGCGGAAGCGATGCTCCACACCGAGCCGGTCGAGCCACTCGGAGAGCCGCTTGCCGCCGCCGTGGACGATGACCACGTCCCGCTCCCGGGCGACCGCGGCGACCTCGGCCAGGACCCCGCGCTCTTGGGCGATGGTGGTGCCGCCCAACTTGACAACGAGCGGCCGGCGCTCGCGCATCAGCGCCGCCCCGGCATCAGGTGGTGTACTCCGCGTTCTCCACCACGTAGGCCTCGGTCAGGTCGCAGCCGAAGGCTTCACCGACGCCGCCACCGAGCCCCAGGTCCAGCCGGACGATGACCTCGGAGGCGTCCATGAGGGCACGCACGGCCGCCCGCTCGAAAGGCAGCGGGATCCCATCGAGGACATCCCGGCCGCAGATGGCGATGCGCAGACGTGCGGGATCGAGGTGCACCGGCTCGCCGGCTCGGCGCCGTGCTTCATCCACGCTCAGGCCCGCCGCCTCCAGCACGGTGGCACGGGCCAGTCGGGCGTTGCCAGCAGCGGCCGCGATGCGGCCCCAGTTCGGATCGCGGCCGTGGACGGCGGCCTTGACCAGGCTGCTCGCCACCACGGAGCGCGCTACCGCCCGTGCCGCAGCGTCGTCCGTGGCGCCGCTCACCTGGCAGGTGATGAGCGTCGTGGCGCCTTCCCCGTCCGCGGCCTGCTGCCGAGCCAGCGAGCGCGCCACGGCCTCGATCGCGTCGCGCAGCGCCTCATCCTCCGGGCTGCCCGCCCGGACCGGCGCCGATCCTGAGGCTCCTGAGGCGAACAGGAAGACCGTGTCGTTGGTACTGGTGTCGCCGTCGACCGTGAGCTGATCCCAGGTCCGCGCGGCGGCCGGCCGCAGCAGCGCGTGCAGCACCTGCGGGTCGACGTCCGCGTCGGTCAACAGGATGGCCAGCATGGTCGCCATCTGGGGATGGATCATACCGACACCCTTGGCGATGCCCGCGACGGTGACCGGCACAGGCCGCCCCGATCGGTCGGGCAGTGTCAGGTGGACCGTAGCCGACTTGGGGCGCGAGTCGGTGGTGCACATGGCTTCCGCGGCCGCCGCGAGGGCGGATGGACCATCGGATCGACGTCCGCGTCGGTCAGCAGGATGGCCAGCATGGTCGCCATCTGGGGATGGATCATGCCCACGCCCTTGGCGATGCCCGCGACGGTGACCGGGATCGGACGCCCCGACCGATCGGGCAGCGTCAGGTGGACGGCAGCTGACTTGGCGCGCGAGTCGGTGGTGCACATGGCTTCCGCGGCCGCCGCGAGGGCGGATGGACCATCGGACAGGCCCTCGCGTGCCAGCTGGGCGATCTCCGGACCCAGCCGGTCGGCCGGCAGCCGGGTCCCGATGACGCCGGTGGACATGGCCAGCGTCCGCTCCTGGTCCGTGCCCAGGCCGCGCGCGAAGTCCTTCGCGATGCGCTCCTGATCGGCCAGGCCGTCAGGGCCGGTGGCGGCGTTGGCGCAGCCGGCCGTGCAGACCACGCCGCGCGACCAGCCGTAGCGTCCGCCGCCTGGCGGCGCGAGCGCCCGCAGGTGCTGCTGCGAGAGGAGCAGCGGTGCCGCGATGAGGGCGTTGGACGTGAAGACCGCGGCGACCGAGGCGTCGGGGAGCCCCGCTTCCACGGCCACGATGGCCACGTCCGGCCGGCCCGACGCCTTGATGCCCATCGTCGCGGCACCTGCCCGGAAGCCGCGCGGCAGGGCCGCCGATGATGTGGACTCGGGCGATCGCCCTTCGAAGGGCGTCAGTGGTTCGCGCACCTCAGGGAGCGAGGGGGAGCTGGTCCAGGCCCGTCGTCTCAGGCAGGTCAAAGGCGAGGTCGAAGGCCTGGATGGCCTGGCCGGCGGCGCCCTTCACCAGATTGTCGATGACACCGATGGCCAG
>JALZLU010000280.1 GCA_030858685.1 Chloroflexota bacterium
TGCTGGAGGTGGTGGTCGACCAGGCGGCGGATGAGGTCGATGGCCTCGCGCTGATGCTGCTGCTGCACCGGTCCCATGTAGATCCGCTCGAACATGAAGTCACGCAGGGTGTGCATCACGGCCAGCGTCTCATCGTCCATCCGCACCTGCCCCGCCACCAGCGAATGGTCGACGATGGCGGTGATCATCTCGCCGATCCAGCGCCGCCCCGGCTCACCGAAGCGAGCGCGCACGGCGCGCGGGAAGTCCTCCGCGGTGAGCAGCCAGGCACGCTGGGCGTCAAGCGCGTCATGTGTGAGGTAGGCGATGCGGTCCGCGTAGCGCACGCAGAACGCTTCCTGGGTCGCAGGCGGCGGTTCGATCTTCCAGGTGTGGGCCCGGATGCCGTCCCGCACCTCCCACGACAGGTTCAGATCCTCGAGCACCTCGAATGTGCGCACGCTCTGGGCAGCGTGATGCCAGCCGCCGTTCGGGAAGTACGGCGAGAGCGCCTCTTCGCCCGTGTGGCCGAAGGGCGAGTGGCCCACGTCATGGCCCAATGCGATGGCCTCGGTCAGCGAATCGTTGAGCGACAGCGCCGCGGCCAGCGCACGGGCGATCTGCGTGACCTGGATGGTATGCGTTAATCGCGTGACGTAATGGTCACCTTCGGGGTTGATGAAGACCTGTGTCTTGTGCTTCAACCGGCGGAACGCCTTGGCGTGGGTTATGCGGTCCCGGTCGCGCTCGAAGGCAGTGCGGTACTCGTCGGGCGGCTCGGGACGCGCGCGACCACGCGATTCGCTGGCTCGCACAGCGGCGGGTGCCAGGCCCTTTGCCTCCTCGGCCTCCCGCGCCGCTCGATCGCGCCGGATGAAAGGTCGTGGGTTCAAAACGATCAGGGACCGCCTGGCGCGTCGGCTTGGGCGCCCGGCCTCAAGACCGTGAGTTCGGGTTGCTCTCGCGCTGCGCCCTTGCTGGGTCGACCGCCGCCCTCGATGATCCTGCGCCGGAGATAGCCCGACGCGGTGTCGATAAGGATGGTGACCACGACGATGACGATGATGAGCATCCCAGCCCGATCGAAACGCCGGAAGACGAGTGACTGCACGAGCGCCTCACCGACGCCGCCGGCGCCCACCGCGCCCAGGATGGCCGAGGCGCGGATGTTGATCTCGAAGCGGTACAGCCAGAAGGCCACGATCTCGGGAAGCACCTGCGGCAGGACCCCCCAGCGCTGGATCTGGAGCGGCCGACCCCCTGCGGCACGCGCCGCCTCTACGGGACCCGAATCGATGCCTTCGATCACCTCCGCGCTCAGCTTGCCCAGCGTGCCTACCGAGTGGACCCCGATGGCCAGGGTGCCGGGGTAGGCGCCCAGACCGACCATGGGGATGAAGACCACCACCGCCACGAGGATCTCGGGGATGGCCCGGATGGCGTTGAGGAGCTGGCGAACGATGTTGGAGATGAGCCCGCTGGACACGTTCTTGGCGCCGAAGAAGCCCAGGGGAAGGGAGAGGATCGCCCCGATGATCGTCCCCAGCCAGGCGATCTGCACGGATTCGATCATGTAGCCGACTGCATCCGGAAGATACGACCACTCCGGGCCAGACCGCAGGAACATGCGATGGAAGATGTTGGCCAGCGCGGCGGGCATGTCCGATAGCCGCTCGATCCGGACGTCGATGGTGAACACGGCCCAGGCCACGATAGCCACGAAGGCCAGGCTGAAGACCCGCTTGGTGGTCGGCGACGGTGGCTTGGGACGACCTTCTCTGGGCTGCGTCGCGCCGGAGGTCATACCAGCCGCCGACGCAGGAAGATGGAGATCATCTCCACGATGAAGACCAGCACGAAGATCTCGATCAGGATGACGCTCAGGTTGTCGTAGTTGAAGAACCGTCGCTGCGCATTGATGGTGTTGCCGATACCGCCGGCGCCCACGATGCCGATGACGGCCGAGGCGCGGATGTTCAGCTCGAAGGCATACAGCGAGTAGGCCACGTAGTTGGGCAGGACCTGCGGAAAGATCGCCCAACGGACGGTCTGCGCCTTGCCCCCGCCGGCCGCGCGAGCCGCCTCGATGGGGCCTGGGTCGACTC
>JALZLU010000283.1 GCA_030858685.1 Chloroflexota bacterium
CTGGCCAGCGGCGGCGCGTACACAGCGTTCAACCGGACGCGCTATCCGGACGGCTCGTCCTGGTACATCATCAATGTCTTCCGGCTGCGGGACGGACGCATCTGGCGCGCCACCACGTACTTCGCGCCTGAGTTCCCTGCCCCCGAGTGGCGCGCACATCTCGTGGAACGTATCGCCAAGCCAGAGCCCTTCCCGCCGGCCTGACAGAGCTTTGCCTTCCCTGTCAGCTCGTTAACGTGGCAGACTCGTGCGGTGGAGCCCGGGCAGATCCTCACGCTCGTTCTCGGAGCCACCTTCGGCGCGCTCGGCTGGCTCGTGGTGGGCTTGTTCATCGCACGCCGGCAGTACGAGCGGCAGGCGAAGAATGCCGCCCGTGCCGTCTACTTCGAGCTCGACGTGGATCGCATAAACGTGGAACTGGCACGCGACCACGGCGTTTTTCAGGCACTGGTCCGCTCCAGCTTCGACCGCCTGCTGCCGGAGCTCGCGACCTGGCTATCGGTGGCGGAACTGCGAACCGTCACGAAGGCGTACATGAGCCATGCGGGCTACGAGCAGGTCCAGCGCGACCTGGCCATTCCGGCGCCGGTGCGGACCGCGCTGCTGGACAGGACCGTGGAGGCCCACGCCGCAGCGCTCGGAATCCTCTCCGGTCGTGCCTTCTCGCCGCAGGAGATCGCTGACATGGAGGCTGTCGACCGAGTCGGCACGAGCATCGCGCACGAGGGCGGCGCCCGGGTCACGGCACGCAGGTGAGCGACCTGCCTGATCGGTGCGGCCGCGCGGGCAGCCGCCAGGGAGGGCCGGGTCGATCGAGGGACTGAAGGAGGCGACCGGAAGGACCATCCACGGGCAGCCGGCGGACGGCGGGCACCGCATCCTCGCGCCCGACGATGTCGAGGTGGAGGCGTATCTGGAGCAGGCGCTCGACGCCCCAGCGCTGGAGCGGGTCGCGGTCCCCGCGACGGAGCCGCGACCGGACACGGTGGTGGTCCTCGACTTCGGTTCCCAGTATTCGCAGCTCATCACGCGGCGGGTGCGCGAGCTCAACGTGTACTCCGTGCTGTTGCCGCACGACACGCCCTGGGCGGAGATCGAGCGAAACGGGGCGAAAGCGGTGATCCTTTCAGGCGGTCCCGCGTCGGTCTATGACAGCGATGCGCCGCGTGCCGACCCCGCGCTCTGGTCCGGACGGATCCCGGTCCTGGGCATCTGTTACGGGCTCCAGTTGATGGCCCATGAGCTGGGCGGTGAGGTGGTGCCATCGAGCCGCCGCGAGTACGGCCCTGCCACCGTCAGCCTCACCGAGGGCCACGGTCTGTTCGCGGGGATCGAGGGTGATCAGCCGGTCTGGATGAGCCACGGCGACTCCATCGCCCGGCCACCGGACGGATTCCGGGCGACGGCCCGCACTGATTCGACCCCCTTCGCGGGCCTGGCCGACGAGTCTCGCGGCTTGTACGGGATCCAGTTCCACCCAGAGGTGGTCCACACGCCACGCGGCCGCGATGTGCTGCGCAACTTCGTGCTGGGCATCGCGCGCATGCGGCCGGAGTGGACGGCCGCGAACCTGATCGAGACGACGGTCGCCGCTGTCCGCGCGCAGGTCGGCGGCGGACGGGTCATCTGCGCTCTCTCGGGTGGTGTGGACTCGGCCGTGGCAGCGACCCTGGTGCATCGCGCCGTGGGCGACCAGCTGACCTGCATCTATGTCGACCACGGCCTCATGCGCAAGCGCGAGTCGGAGCTTTTGCGCGAGACGTTCGCGCAGAACTTCGGCATGGACCTGTTGATGATCGATGCTCGCGGACGCTTCCTGGCGCGACTGGCTGGCGTGGCCGATCCGGAGGAGAAGCGCCGCATCATCGGCGACGAGTTCATCCGCGTCTTCGAGGAGGAGGCCGGCAAGCTCGGGGAGATCGACTTCCTGACCCAGGGCACGCTCTATCCCGACGTCATCGAATCGAAGACCTCCGGATCCAAGGCGGCACACAAGATCAAGACGCATCACAACGTCGGTGGGCTGCCGGCAGATCTGCGTTTCCAGCTGATCGAGCCGCTGCGCCACCTCTTCAAGGACGAGGTGCGCACGGTCGGCGTCGAACTCGGCCTGCCGGAGGCGCTCGTCATGCGCCAGCCATTCCCGGGTCCAGGGCTGGCCATCCGGATCATCGGCGAGGTCACCGCGGAGCGGCTCGACACGTTGCGCGAGGCGGACTGGATCGTGATCGACGAGATCAAGGCGGCAGGGCTCTATCGGTCGCTGTGGCAGAGCTTCGCCATCCTCACGCCGGTGCAGAGCGTCGGAGTGATGGGCGACGGGCGGACCTACGCCAACGTCGTGGCCATCCGCGCGGTGACCAGTGAGGACGGCATGACCGCGGACTGGGCCAAGCTGCCCTACGACGTGCTGGGCCGGATCAGCTCGCGCATCGTCAATGAGGTGCCCGGCGTGAACCGCGTGGTCTACGACATCAGCAGCAAACCGCCGGCCACCATCGAGTGGGAGTAGGCGTGTCCGCGCCGGTGCCACGCCCGGGCCCCTCGTTCGTGCGCGAGGAGCGCCTTCGACTGCGCGGTCCGAATGGGTCGCTCGGCAAAGAGGTGTCGCTGGGCATGAGCGAGCCCAGCATCATGGAGGACGGCTGGTGGCTGGCCACCCTGTGGGCCACCGACGAGGCGGGCGTCTTGGAGGCAACGGCCGTGGCCTCCGTTGCCGGCCCGCCACCGGAGCAGCCGGTGGCCATGCTGGGCCGGATCCTGGCGGGGGCGCTGGCGGGCCTGCTCGACCAGGAGGACGGTCGACAGCTCATCCGCCTGCGCATGCTTCCGGCCCCCGACGAGAGCCGCCCCTGGCAGCGTCCGCTGCTGCTCTGGCTGGCCCTGCGCTGGGATCCCGTGCGAGGAGCCGTGATGCGGCCCAACGAACTTGCCCGCGAGATCCTGCGGGCCTTCGCGCGATCCGTCGAGGCAGCCAACGCGCCATCCGCCGGCGCGAAGACCTGACCGTGCTGGCGCCGGGCTTGACGACGCTGCCGGTGCGCGGCTGGAGAGCGGGCGTCTCGACCGCATTCGCGGTGACCCTGGGCCAGCCCTCACTGTGGCTGCTGGGCGCTCTCGGCTTCGCCGGTCGGGGCGGCTTCCTGCTCCTGGCGCTGCCCATCATCACGATCCCCAGTCCCGTCGTGCTGAGCACCATCTTCCGGGGGAGCTTCGCGACGACCGGCCTCTCGTCGGACTTGGAGTCGCTCCTCCTCCTGCTCGTGGGCGTCCTCCTCGTGGGCGGGCTGTTGCTCGCCGCCTATGCCGACGTGGCCGCTTTCGAGCGGCTGGCCCGGGACCCGGAGTCGGATGAGTTGCGGGCGGGCCTGGCGCCGCGCGGCCTGCAGCCCGGCGACCGGCGGCGGCTCGTGCTCGTGCTGGGGGGCATCCAGGCCGTGGCACTGGTGCCCGCCCTGATCGTGGTCAGCGGCCTGTATGAGGGGATGACCGCGCTCGTCACACAGGAACTCAGAGCGCCGAGCTCGCTGGAGGTCCCGCTCGTCCTGCGGATCCTGGAGGGAGCACGCGACCAGCTGCTGGTGCTGGCCCTGCTCATCCTGGCGGCTGATGCGGTCCATGCGCTGGCATCACGCGGCGTGCTCGCGTGGCGCCTCCAGGTGGGCGCCGCCGATGGGCCGCGAGCGAGCAGCGTCCTCTGGGCCGCGATGCGTGGAGCGGAGCGGCTGGTAGCACGTCCGTTGCGAACGGCCGCGAACGTGGCATTGACCTGGGCCATCACGCTGCTCGTACTGGCGCCCATCGTCTGGGCCAGCCTGGTGGCCTGGGATGGAGTGCGCGCCGTATTCCTCTCGCCGGCCGGTCTGACCGAACCGATGGACCTCGCCCTGGCCATCCTGGCCACTGCCGGTCTCGCGGCGATCTGGCTGGCCGGTGCCATCCTGGCCGGATCCGCCTCCGCACTGCGCGCCGCTGTCTGGAGTGCTGACGCTCTGCGCTGATACACTCGCCCCCGCGATGACGGCCGGCTGCCAGCTGGCCGCGCGAAGGGCATGGCAGCGAGCCGCCCGTAGGCTTACCAGCTGAGGCAGCCACCGGATGTTCGACGACATCTTCGGCACCATCGGGACCGAGATCGGCAAGATCTTCGACAACCCCGCGGTGCGCTTGGGCCTCCAGGTCATCGGCATCTACATCGTCTTCATCTGGCTGGCGACGGCCTTCTGGGCCTATCGCGACATGAGCCAGCGCACCACCAACCCCATCGCGCCCTACCTCGCGGCAGCGTTGATCATCCTGTTCACGCCGCTGCTCTTCCTGTTCGGGGTGGTCATCTACCGGATCCTGCGGCCCGGCACCACCGTGGCGGAGGCCAACGAGCGGGCGCTGGCGGAAGAGGCGATGCTGGTCGAGATCGAGTCCCAGCCGCACTGCGCCAATTGCAGCCGGCAGGTACACGCTGACTGGATCATCTGCCCCACCTGCCGCAATCGACTGCGCCGCGTCTGCCCCAATTGCAGCCGCCTGGTGGAGCTGGACTGGTCGCTGTGCGCCTGGTGTGGCAAGGACTTCGAGCGTCCCGAACTCCTCCGTGAGGTGGCGGTCCCGCCGCCGGTCGGGCGGCCGGTCGCCCAACAGGCCGGTCGCCAACAGGACGCCACCCTGCCGGCCATCCCGTCGCGCGGCGCAGAGGGCTACGCGGAACGGCCGGTACCGGGTCAGCCGGCCACCGGAGAGCGTTGACCGACC
>JALZLU010000302.1 GCA_030858685.1 Chloroflexota bacterium
CTGATGTTCCTCGCCCTCGGCGCCGGCTCGGTCCCGGCCGCGCTCTTCCACCTGGTCACCCACGCGGCCATGAAGAGCACCCTGTTCCTGGCAGCCGGGGTTTTCCAGCACGATCGCCATTCAACCGCCTTCGACGATCTCCAGGGTATCGGCCGCCAGCGCCGGGCCACCTTCGCGGCCTTCGTCGTGGCCGCCCTGGCCCTGGCCGGCATCCCCCCGCTCGCCGGCTTCTGGTCGAAGGATGCCGTGATCGCCGCCGCGATGCACTCCTCGTCCAGTGCGGTGCTCGCTCCGCTGGCCGTGGCCGCCACCCTGCTGACCGGGGTGTACATTGGCCGGGCCTGCCAGCTTCTCTGGAGCGGGGATGCCAGGACCGAAGACGCGGCCCCCAACAACGGGGGGATGCTGTGGATGGGGGCGGGCCTGGGCGTCCTGGCGCTATTGGCCACCGGGCTGGGACTGGTCCTGGAACCGTTCGGGCGGTTGCTGGATGCCGAAGTGCCGGAAGACCGGGGTGCCCTGGCCGCCGGCCTGGGGGCGGCGCTGATCGGGCTCCTGGCTGGCTGGCGCCTGCCGGCGGCGCGCCTCCTCGGCGGCGCCTATCCTGCGGCCGAGCGCGGTTTCCGGATCGGGGGGGGCTGGACCGACTTCATCGCGCAGCCCTCACTCCGGCTCGGACGAGGATGTGACCGGCTGGACCGGGTCATCCACGACGGGGTACGAGGAGCCGGGGCGCGGGCCCTGCGCCTTGGATCCGGAAGCCGCGCCCTGGACGAACGCATCCACGACGGCGTGGAGGGCGTGGGGCGATCCTCCATGCTGGCCGCCCGCGCCAGCGGCGCGTTCGACCGGGACGGCCTCGATGGATTCATCGCGGGGCTGGTTCGTCGAACGTGGCGGTCCGGCCTCCTGGCACGTCAGCTCCAGACCGGCCTGGTACACCGGGAGTTGCTTATCGCCGCGGGCGGCACCGCGGTCGTGCTGGTCCTCGTCTTCATCGTCTGAACGCGTCTGCAAGCGAAGGAATACGTCCATGCCGTTGGTCTCCCTCACCGTCTTCGTTCCATTGCTCGGCGCCATGCTCCTTGTCGGGTTCCGCGGCATCTCGTCCCGGAATGCCCACCTCATCGGTCTCGGGGCGTCCGGGCTGGCGCTGCTCGGAACCATCGGCATCTGGGCCCGGGGCGTAGGAACCGGTTTCACCCAGGTTGAGGAGGTGGAGTGGATCCCGTCGCTCGGGGCGGCCTACCGGGTCGGCGTGGATGGCGTCAGCGTGCCGCTGATCCTGTTGACGGCGGTGCTCTTCTCCGTGTCGCTCATCTTTTCGGTCACCGTCACGGATCACGCCGCCGCCTACGTTGCGCTCTTCCTGCTGCTGGAAACGGCCTGCCTGGGCGTGTTCGTCGCCCTCGACATGATGCTGTTCTACGTCTTCTGGGAGGTGACGCTGGTTGCGATGTACTTTATCATCGCGGGCTGGGGCTACGAACACCGGCAGCGCGCGGCATTGACGTTCTTCATCTACACGTTGTTGGGCAGCCTGCCGCTGCTCCTCGCGATCCTGGCGCTCTACCTCGGCTCCGCGCCCCGGACCTTCGACATGCGCGCAATCATCGAGGCCCCGCCGTTGTCGGGAATCGCGGCCGGGCTGACGCTGCTCGCGCTGCTGATTGCCTTCGCGGTCAAGACGCCGGTCTTTCCCGTCCACACCTGGCTTCCGGCCGCGCATGTCGAAGCGCCGACGGCGGGCAGCGTCGTGCTCGCCGGCGTGTTGCTCAAGCTCGGCACGTACGGGCTGGTCCGGTTCGCGCTGCAAATGACGCCCGGGGCGTTCCGGGACGCGGCATTGGCCGTGGCGATCGTGGGCGTCTTCTCGGCGCTCTACGGAGCCTTCGTGGCCCTGGCCCAGACGGACCTCAAGCGGCTCGTCGCCTACACGAGCGTCAACCACATGGGATACGTCGTCGTGGCGGTGGCGGTGGCGGCGGCGGCCGCCGCGAGCGATCCCGAGATCCGGACCCGGGCGATCGACGGCGCCGTGTTGCAGATGGTCAGTCACGGGATCGTCACCGGCGCGCTCTTCCTGCTGGTCGGAATCCTGCAGCAGCGGGCGCACACGCGGGAGATGGGTGAGTTCGGCGGTCTCCTCAACGTCACGCCGTACCTTGGCTGGGGCTTTATCCTGGCGGCATTCGCGTCGCTCGGGCTGCCGGGGCTTGCGCACTTTCCCGCCGAATTTCAGATCTTCCTCGGCACGTTTGAGGTCTGGCCAGTGCTGGCCGCAATCGTCGTGATCGGGATCGCGATCACCGCCGGGCTGTACCTGCGCGCAATCCAGGCGACGTTCCTCGGTCCCCTGCCGGAACGCTGGCGAAAGATGCCGGACCTGTCGGCGCCGGAGGCCTGGGCCGTGATCCCGCTCCTGGTGCTGACCGTCGTCGTTGGCGTCGCGCCCCGGCTGGTGCTCGATATCGTCCATC
>JALZLU010000330.1 GCA_030858685.1 Chloroflexota bacterium
GGGATCCGCAACCGTGAGGCGTCGACCACAGCCTGGAGGCGCACGGCAAGTTCGTTATCGATGGTCTCGGGAGCCGGCGCGGGCGTCGTCGAAGGCGGGACCGTGGGCGTCGTCGAAGGCGGGACCGTGGGCGCCGTCGATGGCGGGACCGACGGCGATGGCGGAACGGACGATCGCGGAGGCCGAGACGAAGATGGCGTAGCTGGTGCCGTCGGTGCGGGCTTGGCAGTAGGGCTGGGTCCCGTCGTCTGACCGGTGGGTCCCGTCGTCTGACCAGACGGCGTGGCGGAGGCCGATGGCCCATCAACGGGACCGGGCTCACCGGACGCTGTGGCGGCATGTGACGGCGCGGGGGTCGGTGCCGTCGGGGGTGCTGACGCGCACGCAGTCACGATGAGAGCGGTGCCTAGCGCCAGCACCGTGCGGCGTACACGCGATCGCGCTGGTGTGGTGGCGCGGAGCGGGCGCAGCGGCGGACGGAACGGGTCTGGCATCGGCCTCGAGACGGGCTTCGTGACCACCGGCGAGCCCGGGACCACGGGGGCCTCACGGTACACTGGCGGAGCCATGGCCATCGAGCCGCTCTCTCCCAAGCGCACTGCCACAGCTCCCGACCGTCTGCTGGGTGCTCCCGTCGAGCGAGCCGCAGGACGGCGCGCCTCGCCGGCCGTGCCCTACACGCCGCGGGCCCTGGACGCCGCCGTCAAGCGCGTCGAGCAGGAGCTGGCGCGCCACCATCCGGGCGCGGACGTGACCTTGGTCGAGGCGGCCTATCGCTTCGCTCGTGAAGCGCACGAGGACCAGAAGCGCGTCAGCGGTGAGCCATACGTCACGCACCCCATCGCAGTGGCGCAGATCCTGGCCGAGCTGGGCCTGGACGTGGCGGCTGTCCAGGCCGCGCTTCTGCACGACATCCCGGAGGACACCGACTTCTCCCTGGGCGATGTGGAAGAGCGTTTCGGGGCGGAGGTGGCCCGGCTGGTCGATGGTGTCACCAAGCTTTCCAAGTTCGGATCGGCGCGCACCCATGAAGAGCAGCAGGCCGAGAACATCCGCAAGATGTTCCTGGCCATGGCGGAAGACATCCGCGTGGTGCTCATCAAGCTGGCCGACCGGCTGCACAACATGCGCACCCTGAGTGGTCTGCCGCTGGAGAAGCAACAGCGCATCGCCCGCCAAACGGCGGAGATCTATGCGCCGCTGGCCGAGCGCCTGGGCATCTGGCAGATCAAGTGGGAGCTGGAGGATCTCTCCTTCAAGGCTCTCCAGCCGGAGGCATATCGGACGCTCGCGGTCCAGCTGGAGACCCATCGGCGCGAGCGCGAGTCCTACGTGCAGCGTTCCATGGACGTGCTGCGCGCGGCGCTCGAAGCGGCCGGCATCAAGGCCGAGATCTCGGGCCGGCCGAAACATATCCACTCCATCCACCGGAAGATGGAACGTAAGCAGGTCGACCTGGGCGAGATCTATGACATCCACGCCGTGCGCGTGCTGGTCGAGGAGCTCAAGGACACCTACGCGGCGCTGGGCGTGGTGCACTCGCTCTGGCGGCCCGTGCCAGGACAATTCGACGACTACATCGCGATGCCCAAGAACAATTTCTACCAGAGCCTCCACACGGCCGTGGTGGCCCTCGACGGCAAGCCGTTGGAGGTGCAGATCCGCACCCACGAGATGCATCACGTCTCGGAGATCGGCATCGCCGCCCACTGGCGTTACAAGGAGGGCTCCAAGTCCGACCGTGCCTATGACGCCAAGCTGGCCTGGGTGCGCCAGCTGATGGACTGGCAGCGCGAGGTCTCCGACGCCACGGAGTTCGTGGAGGGCCTCAAGCTCGACATCTTCCAGGACCAGGTCTTCGTGTTCACCCCAAAGGGCGCCGTGAAGGACCTGCCGGCAGGTGCCACGCCCATCGACTTCGCCTACCGCATCCACACAGACGTCGGCCACTCGACCATCGGCTCCAAGGTCAACAACCGCCTCGTTCCCCTCGACTACAAGCTGCAGAACGGTGACATCGTGGAGATCGTCACGACCAAGAGCGCACACGGGCCGTCGCGCGACTGGCTGGACAAGGTCAGCACCAACCACGCCAAGGAGAAGATCCGCCAGTGGTTCAAGCGTCAGCAGCGCGATGAGAACCTTGTCCACGGCAAGGAGTCGCTGGACCGTGAGCTGCGGCGTCTGGCACGGACATCGCTGGACAGGATCGGCGCCGACCGGATGACCGAGATGGCCGATTCCTACCGCTACGGCTCACTGGACGACTTCTACGCGGCCGTGGGCTATGGCGCAGTCAGTGCCCAGCAGGTGGTCATGAAGCTGGGCGTGGCCGACGACTCGAGCGGGGCGGTGCTGCCACCGGTCACGCCACCACCTCCGGCACGTACCGGCGGCGTGCGTGTCAAGGGTGTGGCCGATCTGCTGGTCCGTTACACCAAGTGCTGCCATCCCATCCCGGGCGATCCCATCGCCGGCTTCGTCACACGTGGTCGCGGTGTGACGGTCCATCAGCGCACCTGTCGTACGGTGGTCAACGAACAGGACGTGGCACGGCTCATCGAGGTCGAATGGGAGACCGAGATGCAGCAGACCTACCCCATCGCCATCAGGATCGAGGCCTTCGATCGGACGGGGCTGCTCTCGGATATCAGCAACGTGGTGGCGGAGAACCGCATCAACATCGTCTCGGCGCAGGTCAACGTGCAGGCGGACCACCGCGCCACCATCCAGGCCACGCTACAGGTCACCTCCGTGGCGCAATTGGCCAAGGTCATCATGCGCCTGGAGCAGCTGCGCGACGTGCACTCGGTGCAGCGAGACCTGAACTAGGGGATGCGCCGTGGGCGC
>JALZLU010000357.1 GCA_030858685.1 Chloroflexota bacterium
TCAGCGGGCGCCAAGAGATGATGTGCCGACCGATGGTGATGGCCTCCCAGTGCGGAAGCAGGAAGCGCTGGGCTGGGCGCCTCGTCCATGGCCAGACGTGAAGGCAGTGGGGCGGGGTGGCCATGCCGTAATGATGCCGCGCCACGCAGCTCGCGTTCGGGCAGAAGTGCGCGGAACAGCCGTCGGCCGAGCACGACCGGGCTGCCCGCTAGAATCGCGGGCGTGCCGCGACAGCAGGCCCCCAGGGGCACCCGTGACCTCCTGCCCGCCGAGCGCGCGGCGTTCGCTCGACTGGAGCGGATCGCGCTGGACCTTGCCACGCGCTACGGCTACCAGCCCATCGAGACACCGCTCTTCGAACTGAGCGAAGTCTTCGAGCGCGCCGTGGGTTCCGCCACCGACGTGGTGGAGAAGGAACTGTTCCGCGTCCAGGCCGGGCGCGGCGGAGCCGAGCGCGAACGGTGGGCGCTGCGCCCCGAACCGACGGCCGGCATCGTGCGGGCCTATCTGCAGCACGGCATGCAGAGCCTGCCGCAGCCGGTGCGCCTTACGCTCACCGGCCCGATGTTCCGCTACGACCGTCCGCAGGCGGGGCGGTACCGCCAGTTCTGGCAGTTCGACGTGGAGGCCATCGGCGATCCCGGACCGGGCGTCGACGCGGAGATCATCGAGCTCGGAGCACGCTTCTTCCGGGATGCGGGCCTGCGGGACACCGTCGTGCGCCTGAACTCCATCGGCGACGGCGCTTGCCGTCCCGCCTATGTGGAGCGGCTGCGGTCGTACTTCGCGGAGCACCTGGAGCGGCTGCCGGATCTGGAGCGGACACGCCTGTCGGCCAACCCGCTACGCCTGCTCGACTCCAAGGATCCGGCGATGCAGACGTTGATCGCCGAAGCGCCCACCATCACGAAGCACCTTTGCCCAGCCTGCTCTGAACACCTCTCCGGCGTGCGGACACACCTCGATGCCCTGGGGGTCGAGTATGAGATCGCGCCGCGGCTGGTACGCGGCCTCGACTACTACACGCGGACCGCCTTCGAGTTCTTCCCGCCTTCGGTCGACGGCGCCCATCAGGCACTGGGCGGCGGCGGACGCTACGACGGCCTCGTCGAGCTCATGGGTGGCCGGCCGACGCCGGGCATCGGTTTCGGGCTGGGCCTGGACCGTGTGGTCCTTGCCCTCGCCGCCGGAGGCGCCGATCCCCCGGCCCCTCCGCACGTGGCTGTGGTGGTGGTCAGTGCCGACCCGGCCGATACGGTCACGCGGCTGCGTGTCGCCACGGACCTGCGGGCGGCAGGCCTTGCCGCCCGTGCCGACCTCGCGCAGCGCAAGCTCTCGCGCCAGCTCGAGAGCGCCGCGCGCGAGGGCGCGCACTTCGCCGTGATCTGTGGCGATGAGATGGCACAGGGACAGGTGCGACTCAGGGATCTGGAGGCAGGGACGCAGCGCGCCGTCAACGTCACGGACCTGGCGCGCGAGCTGCTCCGCGCTGAAGCCCAGCACCGGCACGGACGGGCATGAGGCTCACTCGCCGATGAGGCACGAGCTGGAGCGTGACGCGGCGGCCTGGGATGCGTTCGTGGCGACATCGGCCTCGCCGAGCTACCTGCAGGTGACGGCCTGGGCCGCCATCAAGGCGCCGAACGGCTGGGATGCGCTGCGCGTCGCCGTCGATGGACCCCGCGGTCCCATCGGGGCCCAGGTCCTGGTGCAGCGTCCACGGCCCAGCCCATGGGGCATGGGTTACGTGCCGCGCGGTCCGGTATCGACCGAGTCCCTCGTGCCTGCGGACGTGCCCATCTTCACCGAGCGCCTGCGGAAGGTGGCGCGAGTGAAGCGTCTGGCCTACGTCCGTATCGAGCCCGAAGCGGAGCCTGGCCGCGGTGTGGAGGAGGCGCTTCGCTCGGCAGGCTGGCAGCCGGCGCCGCACGTCCAGCCGGATTCCACGCGTATCGTCGACATCAGCGCGCCGGAGGCTGAGGTCTGGGCAGGCCTGCACCGCAAGGCGCGCCAGTCGGTCAACAAGTCGGAGCGCCAGGGTGTCCGCGTCGTGGACGCCGACGCGTCGCGGCTGGACGAGTTCTACGCGATCCACACCGAAGCGATGCGACGCGCCGGGATCTCTCCGCGGGCGGAGCAGACCTATCGCGACATGTGGGACGAGCTCGCCCCGCGGCACATGGCGCGTTTGCTCTTCGCCGAGATCGCGGAGAGCGGCGAGCCAGTCGCCACTCTCTTCCTGGTGTCCTGCGGGCGGCGCGTCGTCGATCTCTATGGCGGCACGACCAAGGAGGGCGGCGAGCGGCGGGCGAACTACCTGCTCAAGTGGGAGGCCATCAAGCGCTGCCGCGAGTGGGGCTTCCGCGAGTACGACCTGTGGGGGCTGCCGCGTGAGGGGATCGCCCGCTTCAAGTCCGGTTTCGGCGGCCGGGAGGTCGGCTACATCGGTGCCTGGGACCTCCAGGTCGACCCGGTCGGGCGGCGGTTGTTGCTGGCGGGCGAGCGCGGCCGGGGCCTGTTTCGCCGTTGGCGTTACCGCGAAGTACATCGGCCGGACGATGACGGCGCGGGCATCGGCTGACGGGGCTGGCCGAGGACTTGAGCGCGGCCCCGCAACGCACCGCGCCTCCGCCGGGCACTCGGCTACCATGCGCGAGCCGATGCAGACCTCCTACCGTGACCTGACCTGCGGGGACGCACGCCCCGAGCACGTCGGGAGAGACGTGTCCCTGGCCGGCTGGGTGCATCGGCGTCGCGACCTTGGCCAGCTCATCTTCCTGGACCTGCGCGACCGCTACGGGATCACCCAGGTGGTGATCGACGCCGCCGAGTCGCCCGAGGCGCACGCCGTGGCGTCGACCGTGCGCTCTGAGTACACCCTGCGCGTCAGCGGCAACCTCGCCGCGCGTCTGGCGGGCACGGAGAACGCCAGGCTGGCCACGGGCGATGTCGAGCTGCGCGCGCGCGAGGTCGAGATCCTCTCGCCGGCCCGCACCACGCCCTTCCCCATCAACGAACCCGACGCGGAGGTCGACGAGGCGCTCCGCCTCAAGTACCGCTACCTGGACCTGCGAAGAGAAGGGCTCCAGGGCCGCATCCTGACCCGCAGCCGGCTCGTCCAGGCCATCCGCGAGTCGCACCACGAAGCCGGCTTCGTGGAGATCGAGACGCCGCTGCTCATCAAGTCCACACCGGAGGGTGCACGCGACTTCATCGTGCCCTCGCGGCTCCAGCCGGGCAACATCTACGCCCTGCCCCAAAGCCCGCAGCAGATGAAGCAGCTGCTGATGGTGAGCGGCTTCGATCGCTACTTCCAGATCGCCCGCTGCATGCGTGACGAGGACCTTCGCGGCGACCGCCAGCCGGAGTTCACGCAGCTCGACCTGGAGATGAGCTTCGTTTCCGAGCCCGACGTGATGGCCTGGGTGGAGCGCATGGCCACCGACGTGAGCCACGCCGTCGTGCCAGAAAGGCCTCTCCAACATGTCCCCTTCCCGGTGCTGACGTACCGCGAGGCGATCGACCGCTTCGGTACGGACAAGCCCGACCTGCGCTACGGCCTGGAGCTGCGCGACCTTGCCTCTGTCGCGGGTGGCGCTGGCTTTGGGGTCTTCGACGCGACGCTGGCCGAGGGAGGACGCATCTTTGGCTTCGCCGCGCCGGGCATGGCTGGCGCGACACGCCGGGAGCTGGATGAACTGACCGAGTTCGCCAAGCGTTTCGGGGCCAAGGGGCTCGTCTGGCTGGGTGTCGACCAGGACGGCGCGATCCGCTCGCCCATCGCCAAGTTCCTGGCCGATGGCCGGGCCGAGGCGCTCGCCACAGCCGCGGGCGCGGAACGGGGCGATCTGGTGCTCATCGTGGCCGGCGAGGACGTCCACGCCCAGGAGGTGCTGGGCCGGCTGCGCGTGCAGATCGCGGCGCGCCATTCACTCCCCGACCCGGCGGTCCTGGCCTATGTCTGGGTGCACCAGTTCCCGATGTACGGCTGGGACGATGAGCACGGCCGCTGGGACGCTACGCACAACCCCTTCAGCGGCGTGATGCCCGAGGACGAGGAGCTGCTGGTCACGGCGTCGGGCGATCCGTTCCGCCCCAGTCGAGAGGATCCCGCTGGCCGGGCACGCGCCCTCCAGTACGACCTCGCGCTGAACGGCTGGGAGCTGGGCGGCGGCTCCGTGCGCATCCATCGGCGCGAGCTGCTGTCGCGCTCCTTCGCGCTGATGGGCCACTCGGACGAGGCGCAGCGGGCGAAGTTCGGGGGCATCCTGGAGGCCCTCGAGTACGGCGCGCCGCCGCATGGCGGGATCGCCCTGGGTGTCGATCGCTGGGCGGCGCTGCTCACCGACCAGACCAACATCCGCGAGGTGATGGCCTTCCCCAAGACCGCCTCGGGCAGCGACCTGATGCTCGACGCGCCATCGCCCGCGGAGCCGGCGCAGCTCGACGAGCTGGGGCTGATGCTGAAGCCGCCGGTGAAGGGCTGATCAGGCCTGTTCGTAGGGCGCCAGCGTCGGTCCCTGTAGGGGTGAGTCGTCGGGATGGTCGGCCGCGGCGGCACCCCACTCGGGCGGATGGCCGCCGAGCGGCTGGGCCGGCCCCTCGTACTCGGGCAGTGACCCCATGGCGGTGTCCCGTCCATAGGTGACCCCTGGATCGCCCAGATCCAACAGCTGCAACGGAATACCGGCCGTCTCCAGATCATCGATGAGCTCGTTGGGCAGCCGGCCAGGGTCGAGCGACTCGAGCGCCCCCTGCAGTGCCACCGGGACGAGGATCGGCCAGCCCCGCTCGCCCTGCCAGGTCGGTCGCAGGACTGCGTCCGGTTCGAGGCCATGTGCCTGGATGAGCGAGGTAACGGTCTCCGCATCGACCCAGACCATGCCCGCTGGCCAGAGGAGTGCCGCGTCCGTGTCGGACACCGTCTGCCGCGCCACGGCGATCCCGCGCAGCATCTGTCCCACCGGTCCGTGCCCTTCGGGGGCTGGTTCGGCGAGGACGGCCTCCGATCCGGCGAGCGCCGCCGCGACTACCCCGTCCTGGTCGGCAGAGACGACCACGATGGGCACTGCGCCACCGGCCCAGGCCGACTCGCTGATGCGCCGCACGGCAGCACGACCGGCGGCTTCCGCCACAGCCGACTCGACCGATGCCGCGAGGACCACGGCCGCGACGGTCACGCTGCCATCCGGCGAGGTCCCGGACCGGGCCAGCGCAACGCGGCGACGATGCCCGTGATCGAGGCCACCAGTGCTGCCACGACGGCCACGATGAACTCCGGCGCTGCCGCGTCCCCGACGCCCTCCGTGACCATCGCGCCCGCCAGCCACCCGCTGAAGAGCGCGACGGGAGCGTTGGCGAACAGCATCACCCGACCGGTGCGTCCAAGGACCCAGAGGAGGTAGCCGATGAGGAGGGCCGGTCCGAGGATGAAGGATGGCAGGCCGATGATGAGGATCGCGTAGCCGTGCGGCCCGGGTTCCGAGAAGGCGAAAGCGACGGAGGCAAGAAGCACCGCGAAGAGCGCCGCCTGTGAGGCCGTGACCAGCACATCGCGCAGTGAGAAGGCGGCCCGTTGCCGGGTGCGCGGCGACATCTGCATAGGGCGGCGAGGATACGCCAAAGTCGACCTTGGACGACGCTGTGGGACAATGCCAGTCCCCATGACGACCATCCCCGGGCAGACCGCGCCCGTTCCCTCCTCCGCGACGGGCACTCTGTCCACGCGTCACGACCTGCGCGACTTGGCCATCGTGGCCCATGTCGATCACGGCAAGACCACGCTCGTGGACGCGATGCTGCGCCAGACCGGCTCGTTCCGCGTCAACCAGGTCGTGGCCGACCGGGTCATGGATTCGGGCGACCTGGAGCGTGAGAAGGGCATCACTATCCTGGCCAAGTCGACCAGCGTGCAGCACGGCGACGTGAAGCTGAACATCGTGGACACGCCCGGCCACGCCGACTTCGGTGGTGAGGTGGAGCGCACCCTTCTGATGGTGGACGCCGTCCTGCTGCTCGTGGACGCTGCTGAAGGGCCGCTACCGCAGACGCGCTACGTGCTCCAGAAGGCGATGGCCCGCCACCTGCCGGTCATCGTGGCCATCAACAAGATCGATCGTGCCGACGCCCGTCCCGCGGAGGTCCTGGACGCGGTCTACGAACTCTTCATGGACCTTGGCGCAGACGACCGGCAGATCGACTTTCCGGTGCTCTACACCAACGCCAAGGCGGGCACCGCCACGACGGATCTGGCCGCCCCGGGGGAGGACCTGCGGCCGTTGCTGGACACGCTGGTGCAGCACACCCCGGCGCCGACCTACCAGCCCGACCACCCGCTCCAGCTCCTGGTCACCAACCTGTCGGCCAACGACTATGTCGGACGGATGGCGGTGGGACGCATCCGACAGGGCACGATCCGCATGGGCGGGCGCATCACGGTCGTGCGCGAAGAGGCGGAGGGTGTCGACGGCAGCGTTCACCCGGGCCGGACGGTGACCCTCAACGGCACCGTGACCAGCCTGACCACGGCGCGTGGCATCGAGCAGGACGACATCCGCGAGGCCGGTCCCGGCGAGATCGTGTCCGTGGCCGGCCTACCGGAGGTCACCATCGGCGACACCATCACCGATCCTGCCGATCCTCGGCCCTTGCCCCGCCTGGAGCTGGACGAGCCGACGCTGCGCATGACCTTCGGTGTCAACACTTCGCCGCTCTCCGGACGTGACGGCAACCTGCTGACCAGTCGCCAGCTCAAGGCCCGCCTCGATCGCGAGGTGCTGGGCAACGTGTCGATCGAGGTGCGCCCCACCGAATCGCCCGAGACGTTCGAGGTTCGCGGACGCGGCGAGCTCCAGCTGGCGGTGCTCATCGAGCAGATGCGAAGAGAGGGCTTCGAGCTCCAGGTCTCGCGACCTGAGGTGCTGCTGCGCACGGTGGACGGCAAGGTCCAGGAGCCGTATGAACGCGTGACCATCGACATCCCGCCGGACTTCATCGGACCGGTCAGCCAGTCGCTGGCCGCCCGCAAGGCACGCCTGGAGCAGATGACCACCGATGCCGACGGACGCGTGCGCATGGAGTTCCTGATGCCCACCCGCGGGCTGGTCGGCTACCGCGGGCAGATGCTCACCGAGACGCGCGGCACAGGCTTGCTTCACCAGATCGGCGAGGGCTACGGGCCCTGGGCGGGAGAGGTTGACCACCGCACCTCGGGTGTCTTGGTAAGCGACCGGACCGGCGTTTCGAACGCCTATGGCTTGTTCAACCTCCAGGAACGGGCGACCATGCTCATCGGTGCCGGCGAGGAGGTCTACGAGGGCATGATCGTGGGCGAGAACACGCGCCCCGGCGACATGGACGTCAACCCGACCAAGGAGAAGAAGCTCACCAACATCCGCACGCACTCCCACGACGAGGGACTGCGTCTGACGCCGCCGCCGCCCATCACCCTGGAGTCGGCCATCGAGTTCATCTCCGCCGACGAGCTGGTGGAGGTGACGCCCAAGTCCATCCGG
>JALZLU010000358.1 GCA_030858685.1 Chloroflexota bacterium
CGGTCGCGCTCTGGTCGCACGATCATCACAGTCGCTGGGTCAGCACGCTGGCCCTGGACCGGGCGGGCATCGCACAGGGCACGGCCGACCCGCAGGGCGGCATGATCCGCCGGGATGCGCAGGGCCAGCCAAGCGGAGTCCTCCATGAACACGCCGCCAAGTTGGTATCGGTAGCCATCCCGGAACCGGATCGCGAGCGACTCGCGGCAGCCCTGTCGAGCTATGCCGGCGGACTCGCGCGCCTGGGTATCGTGGCCGTGCACGACCCGGGCGAGATGTCCGACGATGCCGAGATCAGGCGCGGCCCCACGTTCTACCGCAGCCTTGCTGAGGAGGGCGCTCTGCCGCTCCGCGTGGCCTCCTCGATCCGACCCGAGCAGCTGGCGCCAGCCATCGAGCGTGGTTTCCGAAGCGGACGATCCGAGGCCACGATGGGCATGCGGACGGCTACCGCCGACCCGGTCGCAGGGTGGCTGGCCGAGCGCTACCGGGGCGGTTGGTTGAAGCTCTTCGCGGACGGCTCACTGGGATCACGCAGCGCTGCGCTCCTGGAACCGTACGAGCCGGACAGTGGCGCCCCCGTGGGTGGACCGGCGGGCATGCTCCTGGCGCCTCCCGAGTGGCTGAGCGAGCGTGCCCAGAGCGCCGCTCGCGCGGGCATCGCCGTACAGATACACGGCATCGGGGATGCCGCCGTCCGCTCCGCTCTGGGCATCCTGGAGCAGCTGCCGCCTCCCGCGGATGGCATCCATCACCGCATCGAACACGCGCAGCTTGTGCATCCCGCAGATGTCGCGCGGTTCGGGGCGGCCGGCATCGTGGCATCGGTACAGCCTGTGCACCTCGTCAGTGACGCGCCCGTAGCGCGCGTCGCCTGGGGCGACCGTGTCCGCTGGTCGTTTCCCATCCGCTCGCTCGAGGCGGGCGGAGCGCTCATCGCCTTCGGGACGGACGCTCCCGTCGAGTCGCCCGATCCCTGGCCCGGCATCGCCATGGCCGTGACGCGCCAGTCGTCGGCGTGGGCGTCCGACGAAGGGGGGCCCTACGCGCACGAGTCGATCGACCTGGCCCGCGCCATACGCGCCAGCTGCCTCGACCCGGCCCTCACGGCGGGCGAGCTCGATCGGGGGCGTCTTGTCCCCGGACACCGTGCCGACCTCGTGGTGCTGCCGGCGGAGATGCTCGACGACCGAGCCGTCGCGGAGCGTGCCCTGGCGCGCGGACGTCCGCTGGCGACGCTGCTCGATGGCGAGCCGGTCTACCGGGACCCGGAGTTCGATCCCGGCGATTGAGTCATGCTCCGGACCGGTCAGGATCCCTCGCGGATCGTTGCCAGTCGACCGGACAGGGTCAACCGGATGTCTTCGAAGGCGGGCTCACCGGCCAGGTTGTCCAGGGCGCATGGGTCCCCCGGTCGACCCACCGCCCATGTCCAGCACGGACCATCGGACAGGTCGTAGAGTTCTTCCTCGCCGGTCTCGTACAGCACGTATTGCCAGCGGCAGCCGCCGGCCGCGGCGTCATGGCAAACCTTCTGAGCGGTGCCGGAGCTAGGGGTGGTCCGCAGCCCGTACCAGGCCGGCATCTCCAGCAAGCTATTGCCCAGCGGCGACGACTGCAGGATCTCCCGGCGGCGCAGCGAAGCGACATCGCCGAAGAGCAGTCCGGCGAAGCTGACGCCATCGGCCCTCGTCGGTCCATCGGGGTAGGGCCCCATGATGCAGCCGGCGATCTTGCACAGCGTGGGTGCCAGATCGATGTTCGACAGAGGCTCGTCGATGGTGCGTCCCTGCGTGCCCAGTCGGTCCGGCCACGAGATCATGAACGGGATGCGCGTGGAATAGGGTGTCGACTTGCGACCGAGCCGATGTGCTCCCAGGTTCATGCCGTTGTCAGAGGTGAGGATGAGCATGGTGTTGCCCAGTCGGTCCTGCGCGGCCAGCTGGGCCTGGATCGCGCCGACCATCTCATCGACGGCCAACAGGGAGCGACACACGTCGCGCAAGTCGTAGGCTGGAGCACTGAGCAGTCGCGCCTTCCGGACATAGGCCGGCTTATCCGAGACGTCCGCCTCGTTGTAGTGCGGCGGCGCCCAGCCCGCCACGTCCGAGCAGCGCGCATCGGTGCGATGACGCGGCGCGGGCAGGGTCGGGCTGTGCGGGGCATACGGGGATACCCAGCCGAACAGCGGCGCGCCCGGCGGCGCCCGGCGGATCCGATAGATCGTCTTGCCGCGGATGACGTCGGTGGAGTAGTCCGAGGCGAGCCTTCCTCGAGACTCGGGCGTGGCCCGACCGTGGTTCCAGAAGTCGTACTCGTAGTAGCCGGCGTACTCGGTCTTGCCCGGCGCCAAGGCGTGGAATCGGTCCCAGCCCGGCGGTACCTGCGGCGCGATGGTTTCGTAAAGGTTGAAGTATTTCCCGACGTGGAAGGTGTGATAGCCGGAACCGACGAGCTGTGTGGCGATGGTCATTCGCGCATCGAACTTGCGCACCGTGTTCTTGGTCACGCCATGGTGGTGCGTGTGCAGACCGGAGAGGAAGCCCGCGCGGCCGGGGCAGCAGAGCGGCGTCTCCCCGTGGAACTCGCTGAATCGGACGCCTTGCTCAAGGAAGGTCTTGCGGATGTTGGGCAGACGGCTGAGAACGCGGTCGTCGATGCCGGGCATGTCGTCGATCAGGATGACGATGATGTCCGGGCGTCCGTCGGGCGTCTCGGCGGCGACTTCGTCGGGCCCCGCGGTGGCCATACCGACGACCAGGCTGGCGCATAGCAACATGGCGCGCACGCGCATCTGAACCCCTTTTGTGACGGCCTTTCGCTCGGCGCCGTCCAAGAATGGTTGACGCTCGGAAGGCCATCGTGCCACATGCGTGCGATCGGCGACCCGGTGCGCATGGTCAGCAGCCTGCGGTACTTGCGGTCGGTTCATGGCCGTGCCGGTGGATGAGCGCGCCTACGGGCAAGCGAGCCCCGTAACGGAGAGGATGACGTCCCAGCCTACTGCAGCGACCCGGCGGTCGTCGTCTATCGCCGCGAACAAGCCGAGCGGATAGTCGGGGAGCGGCCGCTGCGTCGAAGCGATGCCGTCTGTGTTGGAAACACCCTCCATTCGAAGAGATCCAAGATGGTCCCAGGTGACTCGATCGAAGATCTCGAAGTCTGTCTGCTCGTCGCGCTGGTCGGCCACAACGATCAGGCCCTGCCCAGTGTCGGCGGAGCCGACACCAAGACAGCGGTAGATCGCGACGCCTTCCGCATCGGAGTCGAAGTGAGAGGCGCCGAACGTGTTGTCGTCGCCACGGACGATGGGGCTGCCGTCTGGTGCGTACGCGTACACGCCTGTCCGAGTGTTCTCATCAGGCACGTAAAGGATCTGCGCATGGTCGTCGCCGGCGATCGTCTCTACGCTGGTATCCGGCTCGAAGCGGCCGATCTGTGCTCCGTCCTGCGCTTCCAGGATGTAGATGAAGTCGTCCGCGGTGACGTACAGTCGCATCCCGTCCGGGTGATGCAGCAATGTCAGGTTCGACTCCGAGCCGAGGCTGTAGGTGCCGTCGACGAAGTCTCGCGCGTGGCTCAGCGATGGCAGATCGAAGACGGCGACGGTCGAGCGCGGTCTCGACACGGATACATAGAGCCGCGCCGCCTGCTGGTCGACGGCGACCCCGTTGACTTCGCTGCCGGCCTCGAACGTGGGGTGCCGGATCGGGGGGAGCTCGCTGGCTGTGAACGGATATTGCCAGACCTCGACCAGCTGGTTGTCCTTGGCTGTGACGAAGAGGAGCGTCTCCTCGGGCACGTCAGCCTCGTAGAAGGCTAGCGAGTCGACGTTCACCCCGGGACCGTCGGCCAGGAAGGCCGGCTCTACTTCGGCCGTTCCGAACGGGGTCAGGCCGGACCGCGCGGGCGTTGCGGTAGGCGGCCCGCTCACGCTGGCATTGGGCGAGGTGCACGCGCCGACGACCATGGTGAACGTCAAAGCGGCCAGTAGGTGGCGCATCATCTCCCCTTGTTTCGGCGCTAACGTAGAGATCAACCCATGATCACCGAGCCGCTCCGACCCTTTTGGTGGTGCCGTGACGCTCACCGCCCTTGACTGTGGCGACCGTACCCGATAAAGGGCCAAGAGCCGGGTGGACGGCAGTCCACTCCCTTCGGGCGGGGGACGCTCCGCGGAGAGTTCGCTCACAGCTTGTCTCCGATGGCAAGACGGCGACTGGACGCGATGGCGCGTTCGTGGCAGTGGACGACGCATACGTGGGCACGGCTCGATGCCATCGAGGTCGGTAGGGTAGCCGCGCCCCAAGAGTCAGCGTCCGAACTGCCGGACCGCGCCACCGTAGACGATGATCGTGTTCGGGGAGACGTTGTTGGCGCGCTGCGCCCGGATGAACGAGGCTAGCTCTCGTCACCGAGG
>JALZLU010000364.1 GCA_030858685.1 Chloroflexota bacterium
AGGGTGCCCGGGATGTAGGCCTGCGGGCCGGGCGGTCAGAGGGCAGCCGACCGACCCACGGTCGAACCGCTTCGCGACCCGTCCACCGTGCTGGGGCACGCCGGCCGCCGAGCGGGTCGCTTTCCGCCACGGACCATATTTACTTGTCCTGGCAGTGTGACTGATGGACAGAGCGTCTGCTGGGCGATCCTGCACTGAGCCGCACACCAGGGCTATACCTATGCCAGCGCACCCCGTGCGAGGGCAAGTCTCTCGTACGCTCGAGCGGCGAGTCGACAGCGGGCCCGATTCCTGGCGAAGCCATCATGCGCCAAGCTTCGCACTCACGCGGCGCGCGGCTTGGTAGCTTTAGAGCGCCGCCACCATGCGGCTGGCGATGTAGGCCGGCCACGGCTCGCTGGGCTTCGGATCAGTCTCCTCGAATTCGGCGTACCTGCTTGCCAGGAACTCGGCGACCCGGTCGGTGGTGACCTCGTGGCCCAGCAGGTCGCCAAGGCCGTGTCGAACCAGATACCCGGCATACCAAGTGGGCCACTCCTTGTCGTAGACGCCGTTCAGCTCGGTCGCCTCATACGCGCCGTGCGCCCCCTCGGCTTGGACAAGCAGCGCGGCAAGGGCTTCGGCTCGGTTTGCTGCCATCGGCTCGCCTCTCAGGTCGGTGCGCCAGGGTATGCGATCGGGGCTTTCGGGTGACTGGAGCCAGGCTTGTGCCAGACCGACACGTGTTGGCGGCTCTCGCTGGTAAAGGGCTCGCGCGTCCATCCGTCCCATCGCTCGCGGAGACGCATCCCGGCAAGCTCGGCCATCAGGTCGAGCTCGGACGGCCAGACGTACCGGAACCTCCCCGACGAGTAGTCGATCCTCCCGTTCCGGAAGACGACATGGTGCGACCGGAGGCCTTGCTTCGCGATGTCGTACTCGTCGAACCCCCAGCGCTCCTTGCTGAAGAGGAACGGCTTGATGACCTCTCCCGGCGGCAGCCGGCGAAGGTCCGGGACCATGGTCTCGAGCACGAAGCACCCACCGGGCCGGAGCTGCGCCGCGACGGTCCGGAAGCATGCGACCTGCTCCACCTGGGTCGTCAGGTTCATGATCGTGTTGAACACGAGGTAGGCGAGGGTGAACGGGCGGCCGTCCACGTGCGTGGTCGCGAAGTCGCCGATCGTCACTGGAATGCCTGCGCCGCCCGGCTTCGCCCGCAACCGGCCGACGGCCTCCTCGGACAGGTCGATGCCGTGCACCTCCACCCCCCGCGCGGCGACTGGCAGGGCGATCCGGCCGGTGCCGATGCCGAGCTCGAGCACCGGTCCTCCGCCGGCTCGCTCCGCGAGGAAGTCGACAACGGGGTCAACGACCTCCTGACGGGACATCGGGTCGTTCGCCTCGTCGTCCCCCGTGGAAACCCATTTGTCGCGATCTGCCTCGTCATCCATGACGGCCAAGTCTAGTCGGGCATGGCTCGTCCAGAAGGGTCCCCGGCTGGCCCGCCGCCAACTGACCGGCACACTGCCGAGATCGTCGCTGACCGGCCCACAAGCGGGCCGCAGCGACCGTGCCCCCTGCGTTGAAGGTGGTGTTGGGGAGGCCGGGGGAGCGCGGTGGTGGTGACCACGCTAATGACACCGTGTGTGCCGCTACGGAGCCAGGGAACAAGCGTCACGCCACTTCGTGCGCGTGTTCCCGGCAGCGTTAGGGCCGGGCGTTGGCGGGCCGGTCACGCGAGCGGCTTCCGGTACGTGGCTTCGCGCTTGACGGCCACGAAGCCGCACGACTCGTACAGCCGCAGCGCGCCGGTCGGGTTCTCGGTGTCCACGCCCAGCGCGCCCTCTGTCATGCCCTGTTCGCGGAGCACCGTGATCGAGGCCGCGATCAGGGCTCGCGCCAGGCCACGGCGGCGCCATGGCCGGCGGACGCTGATGTTCTCGACCCAGCCCCGCTTGCGCCCGTACTGCCGGTTCTCCTCGTAGTTTATGAACCCCCGCACTGCGCCGGCGACCTGGCCGCCATCCCATGCGACGCGCCAGCGCTCGTACCGGCCTCCGACGGGGTCCGTCAGGAACTGCTGGTAGTCCTCCTCGGTCGGCAATCCCATGCCCCAGTGATCCCGGAAGGCCTCGACCTCCGCATCGAAGATCGTCCGCAGGTGCTCAGGCTCGACCTCCCGGATCTCGAGGCCCTCTGGCAGCGCCGCATCCGGTACGTCGTCCAGGTTCGGTCGCACCATCAGGAACGAGTACCGAGCGGGTTCGTAGTCGCGTCCTAGGAGCAGCGCGACTTGGGCCACCGCCGAATCGGAGGCGTCTGTCTGGAACTGCTTCGGACCAGCTGGGTGGGTCGCCGCGATCTCGCGGCAGCGGGCCTCCATCGCCTGCAGTACCACCCCAAGAAGTTCGGGGGGCTGGTCCGGGTGTGCGAAGGCCACCGGCTCGTACAGCCGCTGTCCCTCCAGGTCCTCGTACCAGGAAGCTCGACCGTAGCCGACGATGAGCCCGTCACGTCCGGCCACCATCACGTCCGTGGCCGGTTCACAATTCGAAAGATTCTCGTAGAAGGCCCGGAACTGATCGTCCGAGGACAGCCACTCCTCGCCGGTGGCCCGTCGGACGGCATTCGCGACTCCGTTCATGGCATTAAGGTCGTCCGGCATCACGACATGACGAAAGGCCACGCTCGGCATCGGACTCGCGGTGGGATAGGCGGTGGCGGCCATCGTCGACCGAGCATACCGGGCGAGCTGAGCGGCGTGTGTTGACGAACTATAAACGTGGTGTATAGTCCGAGCAGAGCCTCTTCCGAGGTTCGCGACAACACGGGGACGGTGACCACCTTCATGAGCGTGCCGCATGCACTTCTGGGCCTGCTCGAGCAGCGACCGCGCCACGGGTACGACCTGAAGCGTCTGTTCGACCGCTACTTTTCGCCCGATCATCCGCTGGCCTTCGCGCAGGTGTACTCCACCCTGGGGCGCCTGGAACATCGCGGTCGGGTCCGGTTGGATGCCATCGAGCGGGCGGACGGCCCGGACCGGCGACGCTATGCCATCACGGCGGAGGGGACCCAGGAGTTGGAGCGGTGGCTGGCCGAGCCGCTTGACCCCGAGCCTCGCCTGCAGGCCTCCCTGTTCACGAAGGTCGTGCTCGCGATCCTGTCCGGCCGGGCGGTCCAGCCGCTCGTTGATGCCGAGCGGCACGCCCACCTCGAACGGATGCGTCAGTTGACCACCATCCGTCGTTCGGCGCCGCTCCAGGTCGCCCTCCTTGCCGACTACGCGCTCTTCCATCTGGAAGCCGACCTGCGCTGGCTGGAACTGACGGCAGCCCGCGTCGATGAACTCCGTCACCAGTTGCTCACCGATCCGGAGGCACCATGATCACCGCACTCGCGCCGAGACCCGAGACCGTCGCTGTCCGCCATGCCGACCAGCCACCACTGCTGGTCGGCGTCGGGCTGCGCAAGCGGTTCGGTCAGACCGAAGCCCTGCGCGGCATCGACTTCAGCCTGGCTCCCGGCGAGATCGTGGCGGTCATGGGACCGAGCGGGTCGCCCTGGTCCTGCCACCGAACCCAGAGCCGCTGGCGTTCCTCGCCCACGGCGACGCGGCCACGGACGGCCCGTGAGCCATCAGCCAACTCGACGGTCGCGTCGGGCTGAGCCTGGAGGTTGAGCCACCACGCCGGTTCGGCCGCGGCCCAGCCGTTCATGGCCAGCGTCACCAGGTTCGGCCCATCTTCGAAGTAGCCCAGGATCGCCTTCCGGCGTGCTCCCGTCCGGCGGCCGACGGTGGTCAGGCGGAGCGTGCCCCACTTGCGCTCCTTCGGGCGCCACAGGCCGAACCTTCCGAGGCTGAGGCGGTAGATCGCTCGGTGGACCACCCACGCCACGCGGACGAACCATCGCGGCGGGAGGTGAGCTGCTCGCTCGGCGTCGTCCTTGGCCGGATCTGGTCATGCTCGATCGTCACGAAGCTCTCCTTATCGACTCAGGGACTGCACGATGGCGGCGGCCGGCTTGGCGCGTGGCCCGCGCCGGGCGCGTCCCCAGGCGGTCACGAGAGTCACGGCTATCGCCAGCGTCAGCATCACCGGGCCGCCCCCATCGGCCAGCGGCGGCCAGCCGACTTCGACCGCGAACGCTTGGTTGATGATGGTTCCGCCGAGTGCCAGCCAGACGACCGGTACCGCGAAGGTGAGCTGGAGGATGGCGTGGGCGGCGGCCAGCGGGATGGTCCATCGGCCCACTGCGAAGACCCCCACCTGCAGCAGAGCGATGGACACGAGGACGGCGATGAGCACCGGGAACCAGAAGGTGGTGAGGGCTCCATCGAAGAACGGGACGATCTGCCCATCGGTACCGGCGACCAAGGACAGGTCCCGCAGGAAGAGGAGGCCGCCGATGGTCAACATCGTGGTGAGTACCTCGCCCACCGTTTCGCCCACACCCACGCGATCGGCTGATGGATGCGGCAGCATGTCGACCGTCCAGCGTCCCGACGTGCCCACGATCTCGGTCCGGGTTTCGCGCGCCGCCTCGGCCCGCTCGAGGAAGACGAAGACCAGCGTCAGCCAGAAGGTGAGGTGCACGCCAGCGGTCGCCGCGCCGGCGATGCCGTCGATAAGCGCGCCAACGCACCCCGCACCGCCGATGAGCTCGACCACGGTGAGGACCACGAGGACGAGCGGCACGACGATCCCGACCAGGCGCAGCAGCACGTGTCGATAGACCAGGTGCAGCTCGGGCCCGATGAGGTAGAGCGGGCGCCCGGCGTAGTCCGCCGCCAGGCGCGCCGGATCACCGAGACCCTCGAGTACGGCTTTTCTCGGCCGCAGCTCGATCCTCCCCCGCTCCCCACGCGGTCCTCGACGGCGTCGTCTATCGAGGAGCGCAGCTCGCCCTCGACGTCGGCGCGCTGGCGCTGGGGGATGCCGCGGAGCGCTACTGCAAGGTAGCGCTCGGTCAGCGAGGTCATCGGTC
>JALZLU010000397.1 GCA_030858685.1 Chloroflexota bacterium
GAGTGAAGCGGATCGGACACGGCGCGGGACCTCGCGCGCGACGCACCGCCGGTTCCGGATCACGGTCCAGCAGGGCGCGTCGTCGTCCATGCTAGCGCCCGTCGACCCGTGCAGAACCATGCGCCGACGCCGGGACTCAGCGCCGCGCCGTCGCGATGAGCTCGATGAAGAGCGCCATGGCCACGACGAATGCCCCGATGGGCATGCTGAAGGCGCCCAGGACGCGCAACAGCAGGAGGACCGTCACCACGGCCCCTGTCAGCAAGGCGCGGCGACCCGCCCGCGACCAGTCCCCGCGATAGGCGATCCGGTGGCGGCGAGCGAACGAGGCAAGCCAGAACAGCGGCAGGAGCGTCACGGCCACGGCCACTCCCAGCAACAGCGCAGCCGCGGCCTGGAGCCGCGGGTCGTCCCGTGGTGATAGGGACGTGAGGAGCCAGGCCACGGCCAACCATGCTGCGACGGCAGCGAGGAGCAGCGAGACATTGAGGAGCCGGTCCCGTGCGTACACCCTTCCGGGAGTCTAAGAGCTGGCATCTCACGCGGTGCTCGACGGGCAGATGTCTCGATATGGGCAGTAGCCACAGGCAAGATAGTCCGGTCTGGCTTCGAACCGGCCCGCGCGGATGCCGGCGGCGGCCTGCGCGATCTTGGCTCGCGCCTTGGCCAGGCGCGCAGGCTCAGGGACGGTACGCCCGGTCAGGCCGCTCTCCATGAAGTGGAGCTGGACGGCTGCTGGCAAGGTGCCTGTCTCAGCCTCGTGAGCCAAAGCGTAGACCTGCAATTGGAGTGATTCGCGGGCCTTCTCCGTGGCTCTCGTCTGCTCGCGCACATCGCTCGACTTGAGGTCCGTGATGACCGTGCCCGCGGGTGTCTCATCGACGCGGTCGTATCGGCCGCGCACGATGTCCCCGCCGATGCGCACGCTGAACGTGCGCTCCACGGCCGCCGGCGCGATGGCCCCTGAGCGCGTCTGCTCGGCATGGAAGCGCACCAGCGCGGCGCGTCCCGATGCGTAGCGTGCCTCCTCGTGCTGGCGCGAGAGGAACCCCTCGCCGGACCAGTGCACATCGAAGACCTCAAGAAGGGCGTCCTGGTCCATGGGACGGCCACGCGACTGCGCCGTGTGGAAGGCAGCCGCGGCCTGATGCAGCGCATTGCCCAACACCAGGGCGTGATGCGGCGGCGTCGGGACTCGCACCACGTGCCGCAACCGGAACTTGAGCGGGCAGGTCAGGTAGTCGTCGATCTGGGAGTAGCTCAGCGTCAGTGGCTCGTCCACCCCCACGGGCGCGGGCGAACGAACCGCCGCCGTCGCACGGGAAGGCGGCTCGGCTGCCGCCGCCAGTCGCTCCACGAGCGCGGCGGGGGTGCCCGAACTGATCGTGGCGTGGAGGCCATCGAGCGGCCGGTCAAGGGCTTCGCCGAGGAAGGGCGAGGGTCGGCGGGCACGACCGGCTGCCGTGCGTCGCGACCAGGAAAGGTGCAGCTCATCACGGGCACGCGTCATGGCCACGTAGCAGAGGCGTCGCTCTTCGGCGAATGGAGCCTCCAAGCCATCTGCCTCACCCATGCCCGGGCCCACGGCGAGCGCCGGCAGCGGCAGCCGGTCGGCCCTGCCTCGCAGCGGGAATCGACCGTCTACCAGCCCGATGAGGAAGACCACGGGGAACTCCAGTCCCTTGGCCTTGTGGACGGTCAAGACCGATACAGCCTGCTGGTCGCCATCGCTGAGCGGTTCCGCTGGATCGTCCCCCGCCTCAGCCAGTGTCCGGAGGTGAGGTACCAGGAAGGCCAAGCGGTCGTCCTGCAACACCGCCGACTGGGCGCGGATGATGTCGAAGAGCCGTGCCACGTTGCGCAGTGGCGCATCGTCGCCCCGCTCGGCTGCGGCGATCAGGTCACGAAGACGGCCGCTGCGCTTGAGATGTTCGTACAGGACCTCGCCCGCCGGTCGACGGTGAGCGGCCTCGAGTCCTGCCAGCATGTCGCTGCGCAGTCGTGCCAGCTTCTGGCGCGATTCGGCGGTCAGTCGAAGCACGCCGGGCTGGTCGATGACCTCGCCGACCGCCCACCAGAGCGATCGATGGCGCCGTCGTGACATCTCCAACAGTGCCGTCATGTCCACGCCACCCAGTCGGTACGGCGCCCCGGTGGCGACCGCGTACAGGTCGACGCTCGCCTCCGGGTCGGCGACGGCACGCAGGAGGGAGAGCAGGTCGCGTACCTCTCGTTGTGCGTAGAGTCCCAAGGCGCCACTGAAACGGACCGGCAGACCGCGCATGGCGAGGCTGCGCAGCACGGGTGCCGCGTCACTGTTCGTCCGCACCAGGACGGCGAAGTCGGCGGGTGTGGCACCGCCCTCGACGCGATCGGCGATACGAGCCGCCACGGCGTCTGCTTCTTCCTCCGCCGAGGCATAGCCCTGGACCTGCACGGGCGCGGCGCGGCGGCCCCGCCGGACCGTGACGAGACTCTTGTCGAGCCCCTCCAGCACCTCTAGCCGATGAGGATCGTTGTGTCGCACGAGTCGCTGGGCCACGGCAAGGATGGGCCGCCGCGAGCGGTGGTTCCGGCGCAGGACCACCCGCCGCGCTCCGTCGAAGGCTGACGTGAAGCCCAGGATGTTGCCCATCGCTGCGCCGCGGAAGGTATAGATGGACTGGTCATCGTCGCCTACGACCGTCACGTTGCGAGGCGGGCCGGAAAGGAGCCTGAGCAGTTCCGCCTGCTGCGGGTTGGTGTCCTGGAACTCATCCACCACGATGTAGCGGAAACGGCGTTGCAGTTCGGCGCGTACCGCCGGTCGCTCCCGCAACAGCTTCACCGCGGCATGCACCTGGTCGCCGAAGTCGATGAGGCCGCGTTCCCGCAGCAGCCGCTGGTAATGACCATAGGCGACGGCCAGCTCCCGCTGCCCCTCGGCTGACTCGACCAAGGCAAGGGCCGCATCGCGCGACGCCTCGTCGGTGGCTGCCTCCAGCGCGCCGGCCGCGGCCCTTGCCTGGTCCTCAGCGGACGTGCCGAGGTCGGCAGGGGTGAGTCCCTGGTCCTTGGCCCGTCCGCAGCGATCCACCAGGGCGCCCAGGAAGCGGGTCGGGTCGGCCAGCGGTCGATAACGCTCCAGGCCAAGCTCGAACAGTTGCTCGCGCAGCAGGACCACGGCCTCCGCTCGGCTGATGACCCGGGGCTCGGATGGCAGCCCCAGCTCGTAGGCGAACTCGCGGAGCAGTCGATCGCCGAAGGCATGGAAGGTGTGGATCGATGCCTCGGCATGACCGTACGGCACCAGGACGTCCACCCGGCTCTGCATCTCATCCGCAGCGCGGTCCGTGAAGGTCAGGGCCAGCACCTCCGACGGGCGAGCACGCTTGGTGGCGATGAGCCAGGCGAGCCGGCGGGTGATGACCTCCGTCTTGCCGGTACCCGGTCCGGCGATGACCAGCAGCGGGCCCTCTCCGTGCGTCACCGCCCGACGCTGGTCCCGATCAAGGCCGCGCAGCAGTTCCGCGACACGATGGAGGGAGACGGGAGCGCTGCTGTTCCGCGGTCCGGCCTCGATCGGTCGGGCCGTGGGCAGTAATGGTCGATCCGGTGCGGTCATGGGAAGAGCCTGCGGGCTGCCCGTGCCAGCTGTCTGTCACGACCGCGTCGAAGGCCCGGACGATATCGACCTCAAAGGCGAAGGGCGGCCCGCCTCAGTGCCTCGGTCTCCTCGCCGGAGAGCTGCGCCTCGCTCTGACCCCCGATGACCTCCTTCAGATAGACGCGCGTCTGTTGTCGGGAGTGCAGGCTGGAAAGGACCACGCCGTTGCCGTCGGCGTCGACCAGGGCCAGGGCGAAGCTCTGGTTGGAGCCGGTGTCATCGAACGGGTTGAAACGCACGACCCCCACGTGCTGGAGCGCGCGACGGCTCTGATCGCCCGCGGCGAACATCCGCTCTTCCTGGGACCGAGACGTTCCGTCGAGGGCGTCGAGGCGCGCCTCCTGGGCGGCCAGGTATGCCTCGAGCGCGTCGAGATCGGTCAGAGCGGGAAGCGGCCGCTCCGGGGTCACGACCTTGCGGCGACGGAGGCCCGCCAGGGCCACGACGAGCGCGACAAGCGCGATGACGAGCGCTCCCACGGCGATGGGCGCAGCGAACGACTCGGGCAAGGAACTGTGCTCCTGGCGGCTTGGCGCCCTCTAGGTGACAGGGGCCGGCTTATCGTAGCGCCGACCCGACTGGTATCCTCGCGCCGTGAGCAAGCGTACCCGCGGCCGGCCCGTTCACCGACGCCCCGGCACCCGTCCCACCCCGGCTCGTTCCGCCGGTCCGCGATCGAGCACTCCGGAGCCACGACCGACCGACGACCTCTCCGAGGCGATCGCCGCGGCGGACTCCGCGGGAGCTGCCCCGACGCGGCATACGCTGGTCACTGCCGGTGCTGGGAGCGTGCCGCCCGCCCGGACGACCCACCATCGGGCACGGGCCAAGCCCGGCAGCGTCCTCGCCGAGCGAGCGGCCACGGAGTATGTCTACGTGGCGCAGGACCTGCGTCGCATCGCCCTGGTGGCCGCGACGCTCATCGGCGTGCTCATCCTGCTCTGGGTCGTGCTCGTGGTCATGGGCGTCTCACCGCTGTACTAGGCGCAGACGCTGAGGCAAGTCAGCGAAGGGGTCGCGATCGCCCCGACCGGCCAGCTCCACGAGCTCCTTCACTCTGCCGACGACCGCCGGTCTCACGTTCGATCGGGCTCCGCTTCCTTCTTCTGGCGAGCCGCGATCTGCCGTTTCGCATCGTCCCTCTGTCGCATCACCTTGCCCGAAGCCTTCATGGCCTCGCCCTCCCGCGTGCGACCGCGTGGCAGCGGCCTCGCGCCACCGGCTTCTCGCGCCGAGTCCCGCTCCAAGGCCAAGCGCTCCAGCCGCGCCGCGATGGTCGCTTCCATGCCCTGGTCGGAGGGTTGGTAGTAGCGTCGCTCACGAAGCGCATCGGGCAGGTACAGCTGCTCCACGTCCGCGCCCGGATAGTCATGCGGCATCCGGTAGCCCACGCCGATGCCGTGCGCGCGCATGGCCGGCACGGCCGCCGGCAGCAGGTGGCCGGGCACGGGCAGTGAGCCGTATGCCTGGACATCGGCCACGGCCGCCCAGTACGCGACGCCTACGCGGTTCGACTTGGGTGCGCTGGCCACATAGGCGGTCGCCTGAGCCAGGGCGTACTGGGCTTCCGGCAGGCCGACCCAGTCGAGCGCCTGGGCGGCCGCCACGGCCACCTGGAGGGCACGTGGATCGGCGTTGCCCACATCCTCGGACGCGGCGATGATGATGCGCCGCGCGATGAAGCGCGGGTCCTCCCCTGCCGCCACCATGGCCGCCAGCCAGTACAGCGCCGCGTCTGGGTCGTTGCCGCGCATGCTCTTGATGAAGGCGCTGACGGTGCCGTAGTGACCGTCGCCGGCGCGGTCGTAGCTCAGGATCCGCTCCTGCGCCGCCGTCTCCACCTCTTCCAGGCTGGGCCTCACGGGCTCGGTCCGCTCCGGCTCGTCCACGCCGGCCATGGCCGCCGCCGCTTCCAGCACATTCAGCGCCGCCCGCGCATCGCCCGCCGAGATCGACACGAGGTGCTCGCGCGCATCGTCCGGCAGGGCAACGGCCCCTGCGAAGCCCCGTTCGTCGGACATGGCCCGGTCCACGATGGCGCCGATCTGCTCGTCGCTGAGCGGCTCCAGGCGGAACACCCGCAGCCGCGAGAGGAGCGCCGAGTTGACCTCGAAGTAGGGGTTCTCCGTGGTCGCCCCGATGAGCGTGATGGTGCCATCCTCGACCTGCGGCAGAAGCGCATCCTGCTGCGCCTTGTTGAAGCGATGGATCTCATCAAGGAAGAGGACCGTGGAGCGTCCGCCGCGCTCGATCCATTCGCGCGCCCGGGCGATCACGGCACGCACATCGGCTACGCCGCTCATCACCGCGCTGAGCGTCATGAAGGGCGCATCGACCGCCTCGGCCAGCAGTCGTGCCAGCGTCGTCTTGCCCACCCCGGGCGGTCCCCACAGGACCATGGAGGCGAGGTGCCCGCGATCCACCATGCGTCGCAGCGCGCCGCGCTGCCCGACCAGGTGGGTCTGTCCCTGGAACTCCTCCAGGACACGTGGTCGGAGGCGCGCGGCAAGCGGTGCGTGGGCCGCCGTGCCCGCCAGGTCCAGCGGCTCGGGCAGCGCGTCGGGTGCGGTCCTTCGGGGCACGCCGGCAGTCTACGCGTGCCGCGACCTCGACCGGTAGCATGGTCGGTGCAGCCGACGCGCATGACGCGACCCTCGAGACGTACTCAGGAGCTCCGCCGTGACCCAGCAGACCCACCTACGGATCCCCGGCCCGACGCCCCTGCCCGATGCCGTGCGCGAGGCCGGTGCCCGCCAGATGGTCAATCACCGCGGCCCGGAGTTCAAGGAGCTGCTGGGCCGCGTGACCGACGGCCTCAAGCGCGCCTTCCGGACGGAGAACGACCTGGTCATCCTGAGTTGCTCCGGCACGGGAGGGCTGGAGGCGGCCGTCGTCAACCACCTCTCGCCGGGCGATGCGATCCTGTCCGTGAGCATCGGCGTCTTCGGCGACCGCTTCGCCAAGGTGGCCACGCGCTATGGCGCTGACGTGACCAAGCTCGATGTCGAGTGGGGACAGGCGGCGGACCCCGCAGCGGTGGGCGACGCGCTGCGCAGCATGGCGGAGGGCGGACGGCCGGCCAAGGCGGTCCTTTTGACCCACAACGAGACCTCGACCGGCGTCACCAATCCGCTGCAGGAGCTGGCCGCGGCAGCGCGTGCCGCCGCGCCGGAGGCGCTCATCCTGGTCGATGCCATCAGCGGCCTGGGCGCGGTGCCCTTCGAGACGGACGCGTGGGACCTGGACGTCGTCGTGACGGGTTCACAGAAGAGCTGGATGGTGCCACCC
>JALZLU010000405.1 GCA_030858685.1 Chloroflexota bacterium
ATGACGGCGTTCCAGGCTTCCTCCAGGGCGGACACGCGTTGATACGGTCCAACCCGACGGGTACAGGTCAAGTCCAGCATCCCCGCTTAGGGGATCCAACGCTTCGGCTTTCTCCGTGATGGGTCGGCCGGCATCCCGCGGTCATCGAGGAAGGCGGTCAGGCGCCCTACCGAGTCCAGGTAGGTCCCGACCGTGTTAGGGGAGAGGTTCGAGGCGCGAAGCTGCCGTGCCCCGCTCGCGACGTTGACGGCCAGGTCACCACGTGGTGAGATAGAGACTACTGCGGGAGCGGCTCGACTCATGGCTTTGTAAGGCTCCTGATGTGGTCCAAGTCACACCAGTTACCGCTCTACAAACGCTGTAGGCAAGGCCTCCCGCAGTCATCCGCTCCAAGTGAGCGTGAAACTTGCGCCCGTAGCTCAGTGGATAGAGCGGATGGCTTCGGACCATCAGGTCGGGGGTTCGAATCCCTCCGGGCGCGCCACGCCAGCGTCAGGCACCGTGCCCGCCGGCCGGCGGCAACCCGATGCCGGCATCAAGGGAAGAGCCGATCGCGGCGACCCGCGTGGCCGGGGTCAGGTCTCCTCCCCATCTTCGTCGTCGACGATACCCGCATCGCCGATCTCATCGGGCGCACCTGTGCCGTCCTCGAGCTCCGGGTCGACGAGCTCGTCCGCCAGGTCCGCGACCTCCTCCAGGCGAGCCTGGAAGAGGGCCAGCAGGCCGTTGGTCCGTGCGAGTCGCAGACGCAGCTCAGCGCAGGGATCGAACACGTCGGGAGGACCCGGCGGCGGAGGAGTGGGCCGTGGGCTCGGCTCTGCCTGGTTCAGGGGTCTGGCTTGACCGAAGATGCCACCCAGAACGCGGCCATCGCCGATGGGCGTGCCTCTGCCGTCCTTCTTCTTGCCGACGCGACCCGCAGCCAGCCGGATGATCGACACCTCGACCGTGGCAGGCCCCTTCCAGATACCTGGGCGACGACCGTCCGCGAGGGGATCCAGGAGGGTGACCGCCTCGACCTGCTCGTCGGGGTCTTGGCCCTCGCGCAGCGGGTAGCTGAGCTTCCTGCGGGGCACCCGGCGCAGGTGCGTGACGGTCACCCAGTGCCATGTCTTGAGCCCGGGTTGTCCGCTGATCTCGGGGACGAGGCGGTTGATGACGTTGTACCAGACCCCGACCACGGCACTGCGGCCGCGGTCCCTCATGGCGGGGATGAGCACCTCGTCGAACGAGGCCGACCACATCCTGCGCATCCGGGGCGCGCGCAGTTCCCGGCGCGCGAACCGGTCCGCGGCTCCCTCGAACGCTCGCTGCAACTCGTCGGGGAAGGTGCCACCCTCCGGCAGGCGCAGCGGAGCGGCCAGCTCTCGCACGACGCGGGGCACGTTGGGACGGCGATCGCGGAAGTCGACCTTGCCGTCCGACGCGATGAACCATGCCATGGCGATGCTCATGTCTCCGCAGGCGACGCCGCCCAGGGGGACGCCGAGCTGCGCGATGATGACGGGCTTGACGGCCATCGGACGAACCTCCCGGTGAGCAGTCGCTTGGACTTGTGACGAGTGCGCGGACCGGTGCCCGCAGCCAAGGCGAGGAGCACGCTCATGAGCACGGACGGGTGACGGTCGGTGAGAGCGGAATGGCACGCTCCTAAAGGCAGCCTGAGCATACCGAGACTGTCCAGAGGAGCTGGGCCCTGAGCGATCTCCTCGGGGTACGCCACGCTCGCCTAGACTGAGAGGCACATGACCGACCCTGCGGCCAACCTCCCGGGCGGCGATCCCAACATCTCTGGCCCGCTGAGCCGCCCAGCCGCCGTGGCGCTGCTGGCACAGGCCTGGGATCTGGCCATGGCCTCCGAGTATGAGCAGGCCGCCGCCGCCTACGGTCGCCTGGTGGGGAACGCGGATCCGGAGGTTCATGTGGCAGCCCTGCTGGGCTCCGCGGAGGCCAAGTACCGCCTCGATGACGAGGCCGCCGCGCTGCAGGACTGGATCGTCGCGACGCAAGCCCCGGAGACCAGCAACACTTGGCGAGCCTGGAAGGCTCTGGCCGCGGCTCGCGTGCGGGAAGGCGACGTGCCGGCAGCGGCCCGGGCATACCGCGAGGCGGAGCGCCGCGCCCCCAGCGAGGAGCGACCGGAGATCTCGTCGCGACTTGGCTGGCTCTCCAAGGAGATGGGCGAGGAACGCAGCTCCGAACGACACTTCAGCCGCTCTCGCACAGGCGTGATGCCCACGCCGCTGGTCACCTGGGCGATCCTGGCCGTGACCGTGGGCATCGGGCTCGCGCAGCTTCCGTACGGCGGCAGTCAGGCTGACCCATGGATCGCCGTCCTGGGCCTGATCAAGCCGCTGGTGGCCGACGGCGAGCTGTGGCGGCTGGTCACGGTGACCCTGGTCCACGGCGGGCTCATCCATCTCGGCTTCAACATGTACGCGCTGTTCATCGTCGGGCCGCTCGTCGAAGGGCTCTACGGATCGCCGCGCTTCGCGCTGATCTACGTGCTCACCGCAGCGGCCGGCTCCGCAGCCAGCTTCGTCTTCTCACCGGGTGCCATCTCGGTCGGTGCCAGCGGCGCCGTCTTCGGACTCTTCGGGATGCTGCTGGTGAGCGATCGCGTCCACAAGCCAGCGCTGACCCGCGGCGCGCGCAACCTGACCGGACAGATCGGCATGCTCATCGCCATCAACCTCTTCCTCGGCTTCTCCATCCCCAACATCGACAACGCGGCGCACATCGGAGGATTGTTGGCGGGCGCCTGGCTGGGCTTCGTGCTGGTGCCGCGAGACGCCACCCTCTCCAGCTTCTGGCAGCGTCCCGGGGCGCAGCCTGCTTCGCGGTCGACGCCACTCGGTCCGGCCAGTCCGACATCCGAACCGGAAGTGGGTCGACGTGCCGGTGGCGACCAGCTGCTGAGGACGGCGGCAGTGCTGGCGGTGGTGGCGGTCATCGCCGCGGCGGTGGCCTTCGGTCGACCGGGCTAGCTGGAAGGCAGCTCGCCGAAGACGACATCGGGTCCTGGCTCACCTTGCGCGCCGCCCACCGGCTCCACGGTCAGCATCACTGCATCGGCGCGGGAGAGGTCGAGGTCGACCGGGACGAGCACCACCTCGGCGTCGGTCACCGCGAAGGTCAGCCCTGGGTGCACGCCGGTCGCGTCAGCGTGCCAGAACTGATAGACACGACCGTCGGGCGTGACGGGCAGTCCGGAAGCGACCAGATAGGCCTGCTCTGAGCCGGGCAGGTAGATCATCAGCACGGAGTCCTCGATACCCGGACCGCTGGGGGCGAGCCAGGCTGTGGCGTGCGCCGGATCGGCCACCACCTGCATGGCCGCCACCTGGGTGCTCTGCTCCGCGCTCGCGGCGGCCAGCAGGTCACGCGTCTGGTCCAGGTCGGAGCGAAGCGTCAGCCAGTCGGCACCCACCACCATGAGCAGCGCTGCCAGGACGAAGGCAAGCGCGGCGGGCGCCCAGCGAACTCGAAAGGAAGAGCCGATCCGGGGCACGTGTGGCAGCGACCATGCCGATGAGCCGCTACCACCGTCGG
>JALZLU010000378.1 GCA_030858685.1 Chloroflexota bacterium
CCTGGCCGAGCGCAACGGGCGGCCGTGCGTGGCCATCGTCTTCGATCTGCCGCTGGAGCAGTGCCTTGCCTCCAACGCCGCGCGTCCAGGCCGGGTCGTGCCGGCCGGCGTGGTGCGTCGCCAGTGGCGGTCGATGCGCCGGTCGCTGCCGTACCTGGCAACTGAAGGGTTCGAAGCGATCCATCAGTTGACGTCGGTGGAGGAGGTCGATGGAGTCGAGGTCATGCGGGCCGAGGTCAGGCGGCCCGGCTGACGGTGCCCGAGGCTGCCGATTATTCAGTGGTGCCGGCGATGGACGTTCCGGCCGCCATCAGGGCCACTCCGAGGCGAACGCGCAGGCGGCGCGAGCGCGACGCCTCATGGAGCGGCCGGTGCCCAGGTGCCGCCTCGAGCTGTGTCACCAGTCGGGCGCGGTGTGCCGCCTGGTTCTGGATCGCCGCGCTTCGCTCGGCGGCCAGGAGTTCATAGCTGGTCATCTGGTCCTCCAGTCGTGCCTGCATGGTGCCTGGATACATCGGTGTCTGCCGTGTGTTAGTCATCGGTCTAACTCCTGCTGTTGACGATGGCCGCGAACCTCTGGCCGCGGCCGTTCGGGTGCTTGGTCGATCAGCCCAGGAAGCGGCGCAGTTCGATACCGGCCTCCTCCAGTCGCTCACGTCGGAGGCTGTAGTACGTGAGGCTGCCCTCCTGGGTGACGGTCACCAGGCCGGCCGCCCTCAGCAATGCAAGGTGGTGCTTCATGGTCGGCTTGGAGAGCTCGAGCTGCTGGGCCAGTTCGGTCAGGTACCAATCTCGGTCGGCCAACAGCTTCAGGACGCGCATGCGGGTGGCGTCGCCCAATGCTCGATAGAGTCGAACGACCGCCTGGGGCGGGCTGCCGGCGTCCCCGCCTTCGACCACCGCGTCTGCCACGGGATAGCCGAAGAGCCGCCAGTCCGCGCCCTGGTAGATGTAATTGAACGGCCGGGCGAAGTAGGAGGGTGCCAGGATCACGCGGCGCACCTGTGGCTCAGCGAGGAACCGAAGCCCACCGGTGGTGCGCTCGATCAGCGCGTCCGCGTCCAGGCTCGCGAGGTCAGTCTTGCGGGCAGCCACGTCCCGCTCCAGCATCTGGCCGATGCGCGGCTCGACTTCTCCGTAGAGCGGCAGCCAGGCTTCAAGCGTTGCTCGCATCCGGGAGACAGCCAGCCCGGGTTCGCGCATGAACCCTGCGACGTCCGTCTTCTCTCGCTCATCGAAGCGTTCCATCGCCTGGTCCACGGCCGCCTGGTCGCCGTCCACGATACGATCGAGAAGATCGTCCGCGCTGACCGGGCGCAGGAGATCGAACAGGAGCGACCGGGCCAGCTCCTCCGGCGTCATCTCGTCGAGCGCAGCCACGAAGCTAGCCGCGTCGGTCACGTCAGGCCGAGCGATGATGAAGGAGGGGAGTGCGTGAAAGGCGCCGGAGGACGCGGCCCCGAAGCAGACCTCAAGATCCTCGTGCAGCGCATCGGGGAGGCTGGCGCGCGCGCGCTTCAACCACGCAGCGTCCTCAGGGAGCAGATCGGCGTCTTCGCCGGCCGCCACGTTCAAACTGATCACGAAGTCGTAGGCAGTACGCGCATCGAAGCTGATCTCGGCCCGGGGTCCGCCACCCGAGAAGTCCCGCACGATGGCACGGCCGGCGACCGGGGCACTGGCGGCACGCAGCCGTCGGTTCTCTGTCGTGGTCCTTGCCATATCGATCTCCCTAACGTGCGTTAGATAGATTTCTAACACGCCGGACGGTACCGTGTCAAGCTCGACGTCCATGACGGGCGCCATGCCCGGTGTCGCTTGGCGATCCATGGCTCGGTCCTGACGCCTCGCGGTTCCTGACGATCGCTCGTTGGGGAAGCGTAAGCCGGAACGTCGGCGTGACGTTCATGACAGGCGCGTATCCGACCGACCGCTGTCGGTCACGAGACTAGCTTGGCGCCCCGGATCGGGGTTCCGGCGCGGGGAGACGGCGGTCCAGCCCTCCGCACGGTGGCTAGTGCTGCTCTCACGCGCACGTGTCATAGAGGAGCGACCTTGGAGGAGCGACCTTGAAGGAGCAACTTTGCCGTCCGCGCTCAGCGCCGGCTGCACCACGGCCCGGCCGAGGGTCCCGGGCTGCGGATGGCACAATCGACCCCGACCGACCCCGGCACACCCGGTCACTGCAGCAAGCCCCGCTTGACCCACCCACCCAACCCGCCCACCACCCGTCCCGACACCGGAGGCCCGATGCCAGCACGCGATCCAGATCTGCCGGTCGTCCGCTTCACCGAGCGGCGGCTGGACAATGGCCTGCGGGTCATCGTCGCGCCGGA
>JALZLU010000438.1 GCA_030858685.1 Chloroflexota bacterium
CCGCCGATCTGGACCAGTTCCTTGATGTTCTTGCTCTTGAGTTCGTTGATGTTCATGGTTCTCGTGATGGTCCTTCGGCTATGCCGGGAGATGGCAGGGATGGGTGCGCGGTCGCGCACCAGGGCATGGGCTGACCCTGCCAGAAGTCTCTGGGAACTCCGGATCGAAGGTCGCCTAGTGGAGGAAGACCGGCGCACACGCCGAGTCGGCGAGGCCGGACGATCGGGGGCTTGACCGATGATAGCACTCCCTTGGCATCGGTCAAGGCTCACGCCTCCCAGACGATGAGCCTCAGGCGCGGACCACCGTGTCACCACCAGCGCGCTGCGCCATCATCAGGGCCGCTTCGGCGGCGGCCAGCGGCTGGTCACCTTCGTCGTCCAGGGCCGCGCAGCCGCCCGATATGGTCGATATCGGCGCGCCATCTTCCGAGGCCGCCGCGAACAGTTGGGCGACCTGCTCAGCGATGGTGGCCGCTTGGTCGCGCCGCGCGTCCAGCAGGACTGCCGCGATGCCCTGACCGCTGCGCCACACCAGGTCGCTGGCACGCAACCGAGTGAGCAGGATCTTGGCGAGTGCGCTCAGCGCGACCTCTCGCGCCCCGGGTTCAGCCGGTTCCGTCGAGTCGTCATGATCAAGGCTCAGGAAGAGCGCAGAGAGCGGCGTCCGCTCCGCCCGCGGGACACGTCGTCGCGACGCAAGCGACTCGGTGAGAGCGGCCGTCGCATAGGCCTCCGTGAAGAGGCCCGTGGCTCCGTCGCGCACCGCCGCCAGGGCCTCCCCCTGTTCCAACAGGCGACTTGCCACGGCCAGTGCGACCTGATCGGCGATGAGCGGGAACGCCTCACGCTCCAACGGATCGAAGGGCCGATCGACCCGTTCCATCAGCAGCAGCCCGATGACTCGTCCGTGCCGCACCAACGGCACCGCCGCGCCCCAGCGATCCTCGTATCGACCTAGCTCGATCTGCCCGGACTCCATGGCACGCTGTGCCGCCGCCCAGGCATCCAGCTCCGAGCCGAGCGGCGGCAGGTCGGGACCATGGGTAGAGCGCACCAGGAAGCGGTCGCTGGCCCGATCGTGGACCGCCAGGATGACCACGTCCGCCGAGACGACTTCGGCCGCTGACTTGGACACCAGGGCGTCCAGCGTCGATGGGTCAGTGGCGGCGTTCAGGGCCGCTGCGAAGCGCGACAATCGTCGGAAGCGCTGCACGCGGGCGGACACTTCCAGCCGATCCTGAGCAAGCACGAGCGCTGCCGCCAGACGATCGGCCACCGACGTCAGCGTCGCATGGTCCGACTCCCCGATGGGTGCCTCAGCGGGTGAACCCACGAGGAGCAGCCCGAGGACGTCGGGACCCAGGAAGAGCGGCAGGCAGAGCTCCATGCCCGGCTCGTCCCCGCCGCGAACGTCGGGATCGACGGTCAAGTTGGGGACGAACGTGGCACGGCGCGTGCGCAGCACCTGCGAGAGCGAGCCCGTCACCTCCAACGTGGTGATGGCTGCCGCGTACCCTTCCTGCGCGCCGAGTCGGAAGTCCTCGCCCTCGGCCAGATAGATGGACACGTGCTTGAAGCCGAGGCGGGCGGATAGCAGGGCGACGACCTGTTCCAGGACATCCGCGCTGAGGCCCTGCTCACCGACGAGACGGCCCGTCTCTTCGATGGCCGCCAGGCGCTGCTCGCTGCGGCGAGCGGAGATGGCATAGCGCAGCGTCCGTTCCAGATCGGCCGGATCGAACCGGCCCTTGGCCAGGAAGTCGACCGCGCCCAACTCCAAGGCAGCACGATCAACGGCTGGATCGCGCTCGCCGGTGAGCATCACGATGGGGATGCGGCAGCCCCGCTCCATGGCCGCTCGCAGGACGTCCAGGCCGCTCGAAGCGCCAAGCCGAACGTCGAGCAACGCGGCCGCGTAACGCCCGGTGCCGAGTCGTTCCAGACCGCCTTCCGGCGTCGTCACGGACTCGAGGCGATAGGCTGCACCAGGCACCCGCGCCAGCATGTCTGACAGGAGGGTGGCCTCATCCTCATCGTCGTCGATGAGCAGGATGAGGGGCGCATCGAGCCTCGGAGCCTGTGCCTCGTTGCGCCGACGTACGAGACGATCCAGCATGGTGGTGCCCTCAGGTGCCGGCTGCCGGCGGCAGCTCGACGGTCTCGAACCAGTACCGGCGCACGTCCCCCAGCACGCGCACCAAGCCCTGGAACGATACCGGCTTCACGACGTAAGAGTTCGCCCCCAGGTCATACAGCCTCTGGACATCCTCCTCCGCGCTGGACGTGGTGAAGACGACGATCGGCAGGTTGTGCAGTGTGCGATCGGCCCGGATGGCCTGGAGCGCCTCGCGGCCACCCAGGCGGGGCATGTTGAGATCGAGCAGGATGAGGCCAGGCGTGGGGGCGGAGCTGGGATCGCTGTGGGCGCCGCGGCGATGGAGATAGTCCAGGAGCTCTTCGCCGTCACTCACGAAGCGCAGCTCGGCCGGGTTGCCGCCCTCAGCCAGTGCATCGCGCGTGAGGGTCTGATCATCCGGGTCATCCTCGGCACAGAGGATCACCGGCGCCCGGGCGAAGC
>JALZLU010000379.1 GCA_030858685.1 Chloroflexota bacterium
CCCAGACCTTGCGGTCACCTGATTTCAAGTCAGGCGCATTCACCAATTCTGCCAACCCTCCACCGGAGATGGTAGCAGCGGGTCCGCGACCACCGGTCCGGGCAGGCGCTAGGTAACCTTCCGCGCACGGATGCTTGCGGCTGCGTGGACTTCGCCTCGATCTTCGACCGTCGCACCGCTGAGCGGGACCGCGATCGCTACCGCCGCAACGGCCCTGATCGGAGCACGCGCATCCTGCTGGAGATGATCGGGCCGTACGGCCTGAGCGGCTCGACCGTCCTTGATGTCGGCGGCGGGATCGGGGTCATCGACCATGAGCTCCTCAAGGCCGGCGCCGCTCGCGCCGTGCTCGTCGACGCCTCGGCAGCCTACCTGGACATCGCGCGGCAGGAGGCGACACGCGCCGGCCTTGCGGCTCGGATGGGATTCGTGAGCGGCGATCTCGTCACGCGCGCCGACGAGATCGAGGCCGCTGACATCGTGACGCTCGATCGCGTGATCTGCTGCTATCCCGACGTCGAGGCACTCGTCGCCGCAACGGCTGCTCGCGCGCGGACGGTCTATGGACTCGTCCTGCCGCGCGACCGGTGGCTCATCCGCGCGGGGACCCGGCTGGTCAACTTCTGGTTCCGGATCAGGCGGAGTCCCTACCGCTCCTACGCACATGCCAACCGGCGGATCGACGCGTGGCTCGCCGCGATCGGCCTGCGCCCGAAGCAGGAAGGTGGGACGTTCTTGTGGCGGGTCGTGGTCTATGACCGGGACGGGCCGCTGGGCGACGCTTCGCCGACGTTGCTGATGGCCGAATAGATCGAGCCGAGGAAGCGACTCGGGACCCGGCCGATCAGCCGCGTGTCGCGGAGGCCGACGCTCCGAGCGGTGTCGTGCCAGGTGTCCCAGGACAGCGGGTGCGGGACCCACGGGTTGCCCCGATCCGAGTCGTACTCGACCAGGACGAGCCTGCCACCCGCCCGTATCCGCGACATCAGGCGAGGCAGGAAGGCGCCGCGGTCGGGGATGAAGTGGAGGGCGTTCGCCATGACGACCCCATCGACCGGTTCGATGGCCAACTCTTCCGTGAAGTCTGCACGCAGGTAGCGCACGCGCACCGTGGGGAAACGCGTCGCCATCAGGCGGGCCTGGGTCGCCAGCGCCTGGGCGTCCCGGTCGACCGAGATGATCGACCCGCGTGGCCCCAGCAGGTCGGCCAGCGCCAACGTGAACGCGCCGGTTCCCGAGCCGAGATCCGCCCAGGTGCCACCGGCAAGTCCTGCAACGCCCTGTCGGATGAGCCTGACGTGATCAGCATGGTCCACGGTCACGCCAGCCTGATCGTGCGGGGCGCTACCGTTGCCCAATGCCGCCGCTGAAGGAGATTCTGCCCTGGGCGCTGCCCGTCACCTCTGCGCTGGTGGTCATCGCATGGCTTGCCGTCGCCATCCTGGAGATGGATCCCCGCAACATCCTGTGGATCGACTGGTACGCCTACGCGTACGGGACCGAGCGGGTCCTCAGCGGGCAGTCGTTGTACATCGCTGAGCAGCTGGCCGGACCGTACAGGCTTCCGGAGGTGACCCCGGAGGGGTACATCTACCCACCGCCGTCGGCGCTCCTCTTCCTGCCCTTCACCCTCGGCTGGGACATCGGCCTGTCGGCCTGGATCCTGGCCAACCTGGCTCTCCTGGTGGCTGGTCTGGCGGCGGTCCTGCAGCGGGAGTTCGGGAGGTTGCCGCCCGTTGCCTTGGCGCTGGTGCTGCTGGGTCTCTGTGTGGCCATTCCGGCGCCGTCCGGTCTCATCAGGCCGCTGGTCAACGGCGTCCTGGCCTCCAACGTCAATATCGGGCTGGCCGGACTCCTCGCCCTCTGCTGGGCGACCGGAGCGCGCCGAGGATGGATCGCCCCTGCGGCGGGCCTCGGGGCCGCCTTCAAGATGTTTCCGGGTGCCCTCGCCCTGTGGGCCGTCCGACGCCACGGCTGGCGGCCACTGCTCGTCGCCATCGGCGTCACCGCGGCTATCTGCCTGGTGACGCTGCCGTTGGTGGGCATCGAGGAGTGGCGTCGCTTCTTCCTGGCGCTCTCCAACGCTGAACCGACCTGCACCGAAGGCCGCAGCTCTATCGCCTGTCTCGCACTGCCCTTCCTCGGTACCAGCCTGGCCAAGGCGGCGGGCATCGGGATCGGACTCCTCCTGCTCGGCGCCGCGATGCTGGTGCGTACCGAGTACCCGGCCTTCGTGCTCCTCACGCTGGGCATGCTCGCGCCCTTGGCCGACGGCCACCAGCACTACCTGCTCTTCATCTACGTGCTCGTGGTCATCGGACTTGCCCGGCTCTATCGTCGCTTCCGGGGCGGGTCCCTGCTGCAAGACAGGGGCAAGAAAGCGGCGGTCCCGGCCAGCGCCGCCACAGCAGACCGGCCCCTATCGTGATCTCGGGGACCGGTCCATCAGGCTGGCTGGCACGCACCGAGGAGCCACATGACACGGATCGGCTACGCACTGTCAAGCGAGGAGCACAGGCCGGGCGATCTGGTCCGGAACGCGGTGATGGCCGAAGAAGCGGGTTTCGAGTTCGCCATGATCTCCGACCACTTCCACCCGTGGGTCGACGCGCAGGGCCACAGCCCCTTCGTCTGGAGCCTCATCGGGGCCATCAGCCAGGCCACCACGCGGCTTCGCCTGGGAACCGGCGTGACGTGTCCCATGATCCGCATCCACCCCGCCATCATCGCTCAGGCCGCCGCGACGTCGGCGGCCATGATGCCCGGGCGTTTCATGCTGGGACTGGGCACCGGCGAGAACCTCAATGAGCACATCCTGGGCGACAAGTGGCCGGCCTACGAGGTGCGCGCCGAGATGTTCCAGGAAGCCATCGAGGTCATCCGACTGCTTTGGCAAGGGGGACAACAGAGTCACTACGGTCAGTACTACGAGGTGGAGAACGCTCGCCTTTACACCCTGCCCGATGAACCACCGCCCATCCTCATCGCGGCGGGCGGACCCAAGTCCGCCGAACTGGCTGGTGGCGTCGGGGACGGCCTGGTGGCTACCTCACCGGACCAGGAGGTGCTAGGCGCGTTCGAAGGAGGCGGAGGCGCCGGCAAGCCACGCTACGGACAGATCACTGTCTGCTGGGCGGCCGATGAAGCGGAAGCCCGCCGGACGGCCTTCCGGATCTGGCCCAACGCAGCCATCACTGGGGAGCTATCGCAGGAACTGCCTACGCCCGCCCATTTCGAGCAGGCAGCACAGATGGTCACCGAGGACCAGGTGGCGGAAGCGGTGCTCTGCGGACCGAACGCGGAGCGCTACCTGGAGAAGGTGCGCACCTACGTCGAGGCCGGCTTCGACCACATCTACTTTCACCAGGTGGGCCATGACCAGCAGGGCTTCATCGACTTCTGCCGGCGGGAGATCATGCCGGCCCTGGGCTAGCTCAGGGCCGCTGGCCAGCGCCCTCTGTCCAGGCGAACGTGACCAACACAGCGGACCGGGCGCCGGCTCCGAGACTCCAGGGTAGCCCGGCGGCGATGCTGGCAACCGCACGCTCGCCCAGCGCGACTTCCGCCCCGCCGGCCTTCAGCGTCGCCTGGCCCTCGAGCATCTGGATGGTCACTGGCCCTTCGCCATGCTGCTCGTGGATCTCAGCCGACTCGCGCAGGGTAACCAGCAGTAGCCGGATGCCGGCCGACTTCACCAGCGTTCGCGCATTCCTGTCGCCCTCGGTCCAGGCGGGCTCCCCCCGGAGCGATTCGATCTCCTGGTCGAGGTCGAAGGTCATCAGGTCCTCGGCCAGTGGCCGAGCCCCACGCTCGTCCGAGCCGTGCGTCCAGTCGGTCTGCTCCGGCAGCATGCGTACCTCCTAAGCCTCGAGTGCGTATCCGACATTGTGGTAGGTCCGGATCGGTCCTGACCGGCCGCTCGCTCCCAGCTTGCGCCGAAGGCGAGAGATGCAGATACGCAGCACCTGAAGGTCCTCGACATAGGCGGGCCCCCAACACTGTCGCAGGAGGTCGGTGGAGATGACCACGCGGCCGGCGTTGCGCGCCAGATGCGCCAGGACCCGCCATTCGGAACGCGCCAGGGGCAGCATCACACCATCTCGCAGGCACATCCTTCGTTCGAGGTCCAACTCCAGGCCGGCCACGCGAAGGATCCTGGTCTGGCCCCGACGGCCACGGCGCCCGCGCATCACCGCCCGGATGCGAGCGGAGAGTTCGTCCAGGCTCGCAGGCTTGACCAGGTAGTCGTCGGCACCCGCTTCGAGCGCGCCGATCCGAGCACGGACGTCGCCGGAAGCGGAGACGATCACGACCGGCACCGCACCATCGCGCCGCAACGCGACGAAGGTCGCCATCCCGTCCCTGGCCGGCAGCTCCAGATCCATGACCACGACATCGGGCGGTCGCTCCGCGGCGAGGTGCGTGGCCTCTGCGCCACTACCCGCGCCCATCACCTCGAACCCGTCCTGGGTGAACGTGGGACCGAGGAGCCGGCGCAGCTCGGGCGACTCATCCACCACAAGCAGTCGGGGTCGTCCGACACTCGGTGGATCGTCCATCTGCCGATCCGGCGGCTCAGCGGCAAGCGGCTGCCGGATCACGCCATCAGGTCCATCTCGGTGGCGCGGGGCAGGGAGAACCCGAAGCCGACGCCCTTGCCCGGCTCCGGCGTCGCCCATGCGCGACCGCCCATGGCATCGACCAGCAGGCGAGCGACGAAGAGGCTGGGCGGCCCGCTCGTAGGCCGCGGCTCGTCCAGCCGATGCGCCCAGGGCTCGAAGTAGCGTTCACCCTCCTCGGTGGCGGCGTTGCCGGAGGTCGAGACGATGAGGCGGACCGCCCGGGCACCGGACCGCGCGGCGATGCTGAGGCCGGCCTGCTCATCCGTACGTGCCACCGCGAACGAGACGACGTCGCGCAAGGCTCGACCGAGATGCCGAGGATCGGCGATGACCGGCGGCAGCTCGGCTGGCAGGTCCAGGTGCACCGGCATCTCGACGCCGGAGAGGATCGGCTCCAGCAGGGGCCTGAGGGCCACCGGTTCGGGCGTCGCGTCCACGCCGACGCTTGCTTCGGAGGCCATGATCATGTCGTCGACCAGCTGGCGCAGGCGGTCGGCTTCGGCGCGGATGTCGTTCACGACACTCTCCCGCGTAGTCGCCGGAAGACGGTCGCCCGCCCGTTGGAGGAGTGATGCCCCGGCGTAGATGGTGGTCACCGGCGTGCGCAGATCGTGGGCCAGCACGCCCAGCATCTCCTCCGGTGCACCGACCATGTGGGGCGCGTCCGCTGTCAGCACTACCAGCGTACCGGTCGCCCAGCGGCCGGCGGTGCGGGTCGGTAGCAGGAGCGGACGGCTCGTCAGGTGGAGTGGCACGTCGTCCCTGCCTCGTGCGTGCACCACCGCCGATCCTTCCTCGCCCAACTCCGGGACCTGCCCGGCGACGATCTCGAGGGCGCCGACCAGATCCCGGTGATGCTCCACCGAGAGCACGCCCAGGACCGATGCGACTCCCTGCTGATGGATCACGCCCCCGTGGTGGTCGCATACGACCAGGCCGACGCCCGGCGTGGGTCGTGCAAGATGGCGGCGATCGCGATGCGTAGCCATACGCCAAGTTTCGGCCGGGACGCGAGCGCGTCGCGCATCCCGCCTTGCGCGGGATGTTGCGGGTGGCTCGCAACTCGCGATGGACCGCGGTCAGCCGCTCGTCACGGTCCCGTGACCCTCACCGCGCGAGTCGTGCGATCCGCCCTGCCGTGACCAGGATGCGTCGCGCGACCGTCGGCGACACGTTCGAAACGGCCTGGATGGTCGATGCCAGCTCCTTTTCCGGCAAGGAACCGAACAGGCGCAGAAGCCGGTCGAGGCTCTCGTCGGAGAGCTGGCCGAGCACCGCGAAGCCGCGCGCGATCTCCTCGGTCTCGGCGCGCGCGACCACACCCACGGCTCGGTCGAAGAGCCGCATGAAGCCCAGCAGCTCGGCGAGCCAGTCGCGCAGGCGGGCGAGCTCGGGGTCATCGGGAGTCGTCCGGACGGCCTGCTCGGCGCGCGCCAGGCTCTCCTCCAGTTTGGGCACGACGGGATCCGCTTCGCGCTGCTTGCGCTGTTCGGCGATGCGCTGGAACCAGCGCCAGTGGTCGCGCACCACGGCGTACGCCGCCGGGCTGGGCCCCCGCCTGCCTGCGCGGTCCCCCTGCGGGACGCGTTCGACAAGGCCCCACGCTTCGGTCTCGGCAAGTGCCAGGCTTGCCGCGCGGTGGCTCAAGCCCAGCGCCTCGCGGACCTCGCGTTCGGTCAAGATGCCGCCGTGTGCCAAGAGGTAGCCGTGGACCCGTGCCACGGAGGGCTGGACGCCCCAGGCCGCACCCATCTCGCCCCAGCCCTCGGCGAATGAGCGACGGATGCGCTCGGCGCTCTGCTGGCTTGCGGCTCCGCGCGACTCGTCGATCGGTTGGCTATCGGGCAAGTCGTCGGTGTCGGCGCCGTCCCCAAGGTCATCGGCGGATCGGACGTGGGGTGCGCGAATGGCCATTCCGAGACGATAGCAGGCAGGCTTCGAGCGTCCGACGGCGCCGGTCTCCCGCGGCCGGCAGTGCGTCGCACGCCGCGTCGTTGACGGTCTCGGCCCTGCTCCCTAGACTCCGTATCCAACAGAAGACGGGCGATGATCGGGATGAGTAGTCGCCGCGCCGGCCGTAGGAGGTCGCGCGGACCCGCCACAGAGAGCCGGCAGTGCTGGGAGCCGGCGCGGGAGCCGGCGAGGAATGGACCCGTGAGCCCATGGACCTTGAGCGTGGCGGCCGATGCGGTCGCCGAAGACGGGTGGCACCGCGGAAGGACCGACCTTTCGTCCCGGGACGGAATGGTCGGTCTGCTGATTCCTGGAGCAAACCCGCGTGAGTGACATCGTCCGCGCCGCACTGGCCACCGTCATCGGTGGCGGCAGCCTGAGCCGCGCCCAGGCAGAGACCGTGATGGGTGCGGTCATGGACGGCGAGGTGGCGCCGGCGCCACTGGCCGCCCTGCTGATCGCGCTGCGCATGCGCACGGAGACGGCCGACGAGCTGACGGGATTCGTCCAAGCGATGCGCCGCCGCGTGGTGCCCGTGCCCGCGCCGCCGGGCGCCATCGATACCTGCGGTACGGGCGGCGACGGACACCACACGTTCAATGTCTCCACGGCCGCTGCGCTGGTCGTGTCCGCCTGTGGCGTGCCCGTGGCCAAACATGGCAATCGGGCGGTCACCTCGGCATCGGGCAGCTCGGACGTGATCGATGCCCTGGGTCTGGCCGTCGAGTCCGCACCCGACGAAGCGGCGCGAGCCCTGGTCGAGGTCGGCTTCGCCTTTCTGCACGCGCCGGGCTTCCACCCGGGCATGCGCCACGCCGGACCCACCCGCCGTGAGCTGGGCGTGCGCACGGCGTTCAACCTGGTTGGGCCGATGGTCAACCCTGCCGGCGTGCGCCGCCAACTCCTGGGCGTGGCCGACCCTGACGCAGCACGCACCGTGGCGGAGGTCCTGCGCGCCCTGGGGACGGAGCGGGCCTTTGTCGTCTACGGCGATCGCATCGACGAGCTGCCCCTCGACGGGAGCGGCGTGATCCTGGACGTTTCCCCCGCGGGCATCCGGCGGCGGGTTGTGGGACCGGCCGAGTCCGGCCTGCCGCTCGCCTCGACCGAGGCGCTGCGCGGCGGCGACCCGCAGCGCAACGCGGCCATTATCCGGGACGTGTTCTCGGGCCGTGGGACGGCCGCGCAGCGGGATGCCGTCGCCCTCAACGCGGGAGCGGCGCTGGAAGTCGCCGGTCGCGCCGACGACCTGCCGGAGGGTGTGGCGATGGCGCTGGAGGCCATCTCGGGCGGCGCCGCAGGCGAGCAGCTCGATCGCCTGCGAGCACGCGCCGTCGCGGCTGCAGGAACGAGCAGGGCGGTCGCGACCCCATGACGGCCACCGTGCGGACCCGCCCTGCGTCGCGCTCGGGTAGCCGCGGCCCGTCCGTTCTCGAGGAGATCGCCGTCCAGCGACGCGTCGACATCGAGCGGGATCTTGTCGGGATGTCCCCGGCACAGCTTCGCCGTGAAGCGGAGGCGGCGCCCGCACCACGCGACGCCGTAGGCCCCCTCCTTCGCCCGGGTCTGCACCTCATCGCGGAGATCAAGCGGCGCTCACCCTCGGCCGGTGATCTGTCCGGCGGGTCGCTCGACATCGCCGCACGTGCCCGCGCCTATCAGGCCGGCGGGGCGTCGATCATCTCGGTGCTGGTGGAGGCCCACCGTTTCGGGGGTTCGCCCGCGGACCTCGGCGCGGCACGTGATGCGACCTCGCTGCCCATCCTGGCCAAGGACTTCGTGGTCGACCCACGCCAGCTGCCCGTGCTCCGAGCCTCCGGCGCGGACCTCGTGCTGCTCCTTGCTCGACTGCACCCCGCACGCCGACTGACACGGCTGGTGCAGCAGGCCCGCGACCTGGGCATGGAGCCGCTGGTGGAGGCGCACGATCGGCGCGAGACAGACGCGGCCGTGGCATCGGGCGCACGCCTCGTCGGCATCAACAATCGCGATCTGCGCACGCTGCGCGTCGATGTCTCGCTGGCTGCGCGACTTCGCGAGTTCGTGCCCGACGATCGGCTCGTGGTGGCCGAGTCCGGCGCGACCGACCCGGATCTGCTGCGCACCTGGCGTGCGCTGGGCTTCGATGCGGCGCTGGTGGGCGAGGCGTTGATGCGATCGGGAACCGCCGCGGCGGCGGTCCGCGCTCGGACAGCCGCGTTCGTGGCGGCGGGGCGCGTGCCTGGCGCCGACCAGGATCCTGCCGCTGAGGCGCGCCAGCCTTCGGTCAAGATCTGCGGCATCACGGAGGTAGCGGGCCTGCGCGCCGCCATCCAGGCTGGGGCGGATGCCATCGGCTTCAACTTCGTTCCGGGCACACCGCGCGCCCTCGAGGAGGAAGAAGCGGTCGCGCTCATCGCGAAGGCGCGCAGCTCGAGGCAGGCAGGCACTGGTCCACGGCTTGTAGGTGTCTTCGCGGGTTTGGAGGCCGTCGAGGTCGCGGCCATCGCCTGGCGCCTCGGACTCGATGAGGTCCAGCTTCACGCGAGGGAAGCACCCGACACGCTCGACTCGATCGCCCTGCCCGTCCGCAAGGTCCTGCATCTGCCTGCCGAGGGTGAAGCCGACGACGCCGCGCGGTCGACGATCGCGCATGTGCTCGAGGAGGCGGCCACATTCCAGGAGCGACCGAACCTGGCTGGCTTCCTACTGGACACGGCTCATGCTGGCCTGGCAGGCGGCACGGGCAGGCGCGCGTCGACGGAGACGGCGGCGGGCGTGGCGCGTTCCCTGCCGGTGATCCTGGCCGGCGGCCTGAACGCGGCCAACGTCGCGCAGGCCCTGCGGGAGATCCCGGCCATCGGCGTCGACGTGGCGAGCGGTGTCGAAGCCGCCCCGGACAGGCAGGCGGTACCGCCCAGCGACGGCCAGCCCGACGGGGAGCCCGACCGCCAACCCGGCCGCCCGGCCAAGGATCCCTTCCTCGTCGCGCTTTTCGTCAAGCGTGCTCGCGCCGCTCGCCTGGACCTGCCGGCGATCCCATCGCGGCCGGAAGTCGCGGACCCTGGCCTCCTGGAGCCCGACGTCCGTGGTCGATGGGGTCGCGAGCGTCGCTTCGGTGGGCGCTTCGTGCCCGAGACCCTGATGGCGGCACTTGGCGAGCTGGACGAGGTGTGGCGGTTCATCCGCCTGGACCGGGCTTTCTGGGCGGAGTTGCGGGAACGCTCACATCGGTACGTCGGTCGACCCACGCCGCTCTATCGCGCTGATCGGTTGGCAGCGGCCGTCACGGAGATCGCCGGCACGTCCGGCAACGGTCTGCGGCTCTACCTCAAGCGTGAGGACCTGGCGCACACCGGCGCTCACAAGATCAACAACGCACTGGGCCAGGCCCTCATCGCCAAGCGCCTGGGCAAGCCGCGCGTCGTGGCCGAGACGGGGGCCGGCCAGCACGGCGTGGCGACCGCCACCGCCTGCGCGCTGCTGGACCTTGAGTGCGTCGTGTACATGGGCGCGGAGGACATGGAGCGCCAACGCCCCAACGTGCAGCGTATGCACGCGCTCGGCACGGAGGTGCGGGCCGTGACCTCGGGCGCCGCGACCCTCAAGGACGCGGTCAACGAGACGCTGCGCGACTGGGTCACCACCGTGGCCACGACGCACTACATCCTGGGTTCGGCCGTCGGTCCGCATCCGTTCCCGGC
>JALZLU010000446.1 GCA_030858685.1 Chloroflexota bacterium
ATGGCAACCTCCAGCTTCACGGCAGGTTCCAGCCGATAGACGTTGGGGCCGTCCAGCAGGCGTATCTCCACGAGGCGCACGGGCGGGAGTATAGGGTCGCGCGACGGAGCGGGCGTTAGACTCCCGCCGATGGAAGAGGAACGGACCGAGGCCGCCGGCGGGCAGGTGACTGAAGGGGAGCTGAAGCGGTTGCGCACGGCCATCGAGCGCGCAGAACCGCTGTACCTCGCGGACCTCCAGCGCCTCGTCAACATCGACTGCGGGTCGTATACGAAGACGGGCGTGGATGAGGTCGGGCGCTGGGTGGCGCAGGCGTTGGCAGACCTGGGTGGGTCGGTCGAGACCGTCTCGCACGAGCGCCTGGGCGACACGGTCGTCGGTCGCTTCACGGGCGACGCCGAGGGCCCATCGATCCTGCTCATCGGGCACATGGATACGGTCTTCGATGCCGGAACCGTGGCACAGCGTCCATTTCGGGTGGAAGGGGGACGCGCGCTGGGGCCTGGCGTGACGGATATGAAGAGCGGCCTTCTGGCGGGCGTCTACGCGCTGCGGGCGCTGCGCGAGGTGGCGGCCACGCGCGAGGGCGGCGGCCCGGATGCGGCGTGGCTTCCCTTCCGCAGGCTCATCTTCGTGGCCAACCCAGACGAGGAGATCGGCTCGCCGGCCAGCTCTCCGGTGATTCGCCGCCATGCGGCTGAGGCTGACCTGTCGCTGGTCCTGGAGTGCGCTCGTGCCAACGGGGACATCGTCTCTTCGCGCAAGGGCGTAGCCGATCTACACATCGAGATCGCCGGCCGGGCCGCTCATGCCGGCGTCGAGCCTGAGAAGGGCCGCAGCGCCGTGCTGGAGGCGGCTCACAAGATCCTGGCGCTGCACGCTCTCAACGGACGCTGGCCAGGCGTCACCGTCAACGCGGGTGTCGTGGAAGGCGGCACACGACCCAATGTCGTGGCCGAGCGGGCGCTGCTGAAGGTGGACCTGCGGGCGGTCACGAGGGAGTCGATGGAAGAAGCCGAGGCGGCCATCCGGGAGATCACCGCCAGCGGGACCGTCCCCGAGGTAACGGCTGAGGTCGAGGAGCACGGGCGCCACTGGCCCATGGAGAAGCTGGAGCGGTCGACTCGACTGGTCGAGCACGCTCAGGCGATCGCGGGCCGTCTCGGCTTCGAGCTGCGCGATGCGGCGACCGGCGGCGCATCGGATGCCAACACGACCGCCGGCATGGGCGTGCCCACGATCGACGGTCTGGGGCCGGTCGGAGGCAACGATCACTCCCCGGTGGAGTACCTGGAGCTCGACTCGGTGGTGCCGCGCGTCACGTTGCTGGCTGCGCTGCTGCTGGCCTGCGGTCGCGACGACGTGGTGGCCTCGTGGCGACGGGCTGCGTCAAGTCCGTGAGGCCGCGGGCCGGCTTTTCCGACAACGACTGCCGGCTCCGTCTCCTCCACCAACGACAGCCGGGGTGGCACTACGTGGAAGGTCGGCAGCGCCGGCACTGACATCGGCCGGATGTGAGGCGCATCGGGTCGGATCCGTTGCGCTTCTGCTAGCGGGATGAGCGCTAGCGGAGAAGCGGCGGCGCGACGCGGCGCGACATGGCCGCGGACTCTTGGTAGTGCTAGCAGGGAAGCGCAAGCGGAGAAGCGGCACCCCTGAGCCACCCGGCGGAGAAACGGCGGCGTGTCCGCCCGCGTGGACCGGGGCAGCGTGCCTCTCAGCTGACCTGCACGTCGATGGTGTGATGGCCGCGTGCGCCATCGGGTGCCGGCCGTGTCCGATCCGCCGTCTGGACCTCGCCCAGGCCGTCGGTCGCGCGCACCTGGATGGTGTGTCGCCCAGGGGTCGTCTGCCAGTCGCGCTTCCATTGGACCCACGTGTCGTCCGAGAGGGGCTGGGATAGCTCGCAAGCCTGCCACGGACCTTCGTCCACGCGGATCTCCACGCCTTCGACGCCGCGATGTGGAGCCCAGGCCACGCCGGCTACCGTGACCAGCCCGGCCGGCACCGTGGCGCCGCGGCGCGGAACGTCGATACGGGATTGGGTCAGGATGGGACCGAGCTTGCTCCAGCCCAGTGGGACCCAGTACGCGTCGAAGCCCTCCAGCGTGGTCAGCTCGATCTCCGTGAGCCACTTGGTGGCGCTCACGTACCCGAAGAGCCCGGGCACGATGAGACGCGCCGGGAAGCCGTGCGCCCGGGGCAGCGGCTCCCCGTTCATCTGCACCGCGATGAGAGCTTCCCGTCCGCCATCCAAGCCGATCTCCGTGGGGAAGCCGGCCGTCCAGCCGTCCTGGGCACGCCCGACGACCTGCGTCGCGCCCGATCGGACGCCGGCCATGGCGAGCACCTCGCGTAGTCGCACGCCTGTCCACAGAGCATTCCCGACCAGATCACCGCCGACCTCGTTGGAAACGCAGGCGATGGTCACGTATCGCTCCACCAGCGGGAGCGCGACGAGCTCCGCATAGGTCAGGCCCACCTCTCTGTCGACCATCCCATGCACCCGCAGGCGCCACGTCGCGGCATCGATGGTGGGCACGATGAGGCTCGTGTCGATACGGTAGAACTCGTCATTGGGCACGATGAGCGGGGTGATGCCGGGCACCTGGAGCATCGTGGCGGCGGCGGGCGGCGGCGCCATCTCGACGGGTGCTGGGATCATGACCGTGGTGGCGGCGACGGGCACGTCGCGAACGCCGAGGAGGTATCGACCCATCACCGCGCCCAGCGTGGCCACCACCAGTGTCGCGCCGGCCCGACGAAGGAAGCCTCGTCGCTCCGGGTCCGCGGCGTCGGACGACTCGGATGGTGCGCTGCGAGCGTCTGGCCAGGAAAGCAGCCAGCGCAGCACGATGATGGCGACCGCCACCGCGACGGCGGTGCTCAACAACGTGAACAAGGGGGTGGCCTGCGGATCCTGCAACGCGGCGTAAAGAGCCAACCCGCCGAAGGCGAGGAAGCCGACGTCTGCAACGGTCCTGTTGCGTGTGGCGACGACGCCCAGGCCGGCACCGATGAGCAACGCCACGACCGTCACCGCCACGATCAGGGCCAGCTTGTCCGCCTCTCCGAAGAGCGCGACGATCAGCTCCTTGCCGCCCGGCGGTTGCAGGTCGATGATCAGCGTGCCGATGGCCACGATCAGGGATGGTGCGCCCGGGAGCAGCCCCGCCAGTAACTCCTCGGCACCCAGGGCGGCAGAAGCAGCAGCAAGGCCGGCCGCCGCGCCGCGAAAGTTCGTCATCGGATCACCGTGGTGGTGCGGACCGCAGGGCCCGCTGCGGTGCGTCCCGCGCGGACATCATCCCATGACCGGCGTCGCGGCCCTGGTGTCAGCGCAGGAAGGTCGACCCGCAGGTGTCGCAGACGGTGTACAGGGCCTTCCGCTCCAGGGCGTAGCCGGCCACGTGGAGGCGGCCGGAGTAATCCTCCTTGGGGCAGACCCAGATCCACCAGCGCGCCGCCGCACCGTGATCCTCGGGAGCGACCGGGCCGAGCGGCGTGGTCTCGCTGCCGACCTTGTCGCGCAGGCCATCGAACCGCCCGAAGGCATCCTCTACCGCAGCCGCGCGCTGGACCTCGGTCTCACTGGTGTAGGGATAGCTCTGGCTGACGTTGGAGCTCACGCGGCGCGGGCCTCTCATGGGCAGCCGCCCCAAGTGGGCGGTATGTGGTCAGGTCAGGTGGCCAGCCGCGAAGGTCCGTGAGCGCGGCGCGACCGGCCGACCGAGAGTATACCGAGCGCTGCGCCCTGCGGCTCGCTCCTGACGATGTCGTCAGAACGCCGCCGCGAGTCCCTCCGAGCGGGGGTCGGACGCGGCCGCGAAGGTGGGCGGCAGATCCGGCGCATCGGGATCGCGAACCATCTCCACGGCGTGCGCGTGCCCCATGCCCGAGTCGAAGGGCTTGACGAGCGTCACCTGGTGGCCCCGCTCACGCAGGCCGCTCTCCACCTCGGGGTCGAAGCGCGGCTCCAGCACGGACAGCGACGGCGGACCGAGGTGTTCCTCCACGTCCGCCGCCCAGCGCGGCGCGGCGATCGCCGTGGCGATGTCCAGTCGCCCGTCGACCACGGCGGACACGAACTGCGCGAAGACCTGTGGCTGGATCTCTCCGCCCATGGAGCCGTGGGCGATCCAGGGCACCCCGTCGCGGAGGAGCATGCCCGGCGTGAGGGTGTGCATGGTGCGCTTGCCTGGTGCGAGCGCGTTGGCGTGCGCGGGGTCGAGGCGGAAGAAGGCGCCGCGGTTCTGGTAGCTGATGCCCGTCTCCGGATCGACCAGCCCTGAGCCGAAACCAGCGTAGTTCGACTCGATGAGGCTGACCATGCCGCCCCAGCGGTCGGCCGTGGCCAGGTAGATGGTCCCCCCGCCGCGGGGCAGGGTGGTAGCCACCGGATCCGCCACGCGGTTCGGGTCGAGGGCGCGCGCCACATCGCGGGCGTGACCGCGGTCCAGCAGCCACTCCAGGACGCCGCGGCGCATCGACTCCGGATCGGAGAGGTACGCATCGCGATGCGCCAGTGTCACGCGAGCGGCCTCCAGTCCCAGGTGGACCCAGCGCGCGTCGGTGCAGCCACGTGCCGTGAACTGGTCGGGACGCGGCGGGTCGAACGTGTCTAGGATGTTGAGCAGCTCCAGGGCGATGGGACCGCAGCTGTTGGGGCCGTGACTCAGCGACGTGACGCTCCGGTACTCCGCGCGGACCGGCAGGCCCCAATCGGACTGATTCTCGGCGAAGTCCGCGGCACGCAGCGGTGAGCCGGCACCTTCAAGGTAGGCCGCTGCGCGCTCCGCCAAGCGTCCCGAGTAGGCCGCGTCCGGTCCCTCCTCCGCGAGCACGCGAAGCGTCGCCTCGAGAGCCGGTAGAGCGACGCGCTCACCGGGACGCCAGGCACGGCCGTGCGGCCGGTAGACACGTGCCCAGTCACCGCTCGCGCCGAAGACACGCCCGCCGCCCTCGACGGCGGAACTCCACGACGTACTGGCAGCGAAGCCGTTGGCCAGCTCGATGGCTGGCGCCAGCAGCTCAGGCCAGGCCAGTCGACCGTAGCGAGCGTGCGCATCGCCCCAGGAGCGGATGGCCCCCGGCACCGTCACCGTCCACGGCCCGCGCACCGGCATCTCTTCCAGCCCAGCCGCGCCGGCCGCCTGGATGGATGCCCCCAGCGCCGAGCGGCCGCTGCCGTTGAGGGCTGCCGCGCAGCTCTTCTTGGGGTCCCAGATGATCCAGAACGCGTCTCCGCCCAGCCCGCACATGTAGCCGGTCACGACGGCCAGCGCGGCGTTGGTGGCGACCGCGGCATCCACGGCGTTGCCCCCGGCACGCAGCATGGTGGTACCGGCCTGGCTGGCCAGGTGATGGGGAGAGGCCACGGCACCGTTGGCGCCGCGAACCAGGGGAGCCGGAATCAGTGCCTGCTCGCGAGGATCCGCGCCGCTCACCCGCCCTCCGGTGCCGCTCACCTCAGCCGGCCAGGTTGGGGGCGAGCCAGCGCTCGGCCTCGGCCAGCGACCAGCCTTTGCGCCGGGCGTAGTCCTCGACCTGGTCGGGCGTGATGCGGCCCAGCCCGAAGTAGCGCGACTCCGGGTGCCAGAAGTAGAGGCCGCTCACCGACGAGGCCGGCAGCATGGCCATCGACTCGGTCAAGCTCATGCCCGCCCGCGCCTCCGCGTCCAGCAGGTCGAAGAGCGTCCGCTTCTCGGTATGGTCGGGCGCGGCGGG
>JALZLU010000462.1 GCA_030858685.1 Chloroflexota bacterium
CGGGGGGCGCACCTCGGCCCCGAAGACCTCGCGACCGGCGAAGGCGGTGCACCACAGGCCGACCGTGAAGCGATCCTCAGGACGGGGCTCGAAGGTCACAGAGCCAGTGTACCGAGACGAAGGTGACTCCTGGAGAGGGTGCTGGCCATGCCGCATCGCGTCTCCGATGGCCCGGTCGAGGCTTTCGTCCGGGGCAGGATCGCTGCCGCCTCGGCTTCGACGGCTTCCCCAGTAGACTCCCGACCGTGACCGCCGATGCCCGAGGCCGGCCCGCGCTGACTGCACCCCTGGCGCTGCCACCAAACCGTGTTGCGCGCTTCTACCGAGATGGTGCGCTGCTCGAGCGCTTCAGAGCCGGCGGGACCGCGAGCCTCCCGACCGAAGCCACGTATCGCAGTACCACCGCTGACGCGGATGGCGATCGGCCCGAAGACTGGATCGCATCGACGCTGCGAGCCTGGACGCCGGTGGGCAAGGCACTCAGCGACGAGGGCCTGAGCGTCGTCAAGGTCGGGGATGAGGAGGTCACGCTCAGAGAGCTCGTCCAACGGCGCGACCCCGCGGCGGTCGGCGGGAACGCCCTCGTCCGAGTGGCCGGGCCGACCACCGGCATGTTCGTCAAGCTCCTCGACGCCGCTCAGCGGCTGCCCGTCCACTGCCATCCGACGCGGGCCTTCGCGGAGCGCTTCATGGGCAGCCGCTGGGGCAAGACCGAGGCGTGGCTGATCCTGGGCACGCGGCAGATCGCCGGGGAGGAGTCGCCGTCCATCCGGCTCGGTTTCCGCCGTGACGTCGAGCGCGCCGAGCTGCGGCGATGGATCGATGAACAGGACGTGGAAGTGCTGCTCGGCGCGATGCACGGGCGCACAGTGGCGCCGGGCGATGCCTGGCTGGTGCCCGCGGGCATGCCTCATTCCATCGGGGCCGGCGTCTTCCTCGTGGAGCTCCAAGAACCGACCGACTTCTCCATCGTGGCCGAGACGGACGGATTCCCGATCGCGCCCGAGGACGCTCACCTGGGCATGGGCTGGGACGTGACGGTCGATGCCTTCGATCGTTCCGGGCTTTCCGACGATGCGCTGGAAGGGCTTCGCCAGAAGCCGGCTCTGGTCGCAATGGAGGGCACGGCTGAGCGGCACCGACTACTGGGCACGGATGCGGATCCATTCTTCCGGGCCGAGCGCGTTACCCTCGGCAAGCGCGGCTCGATGCCTCTTCCCTGGCCCGACACCTTCGTGCTGGGCATCGTGCAGAGCGGGTCGGGTCGGATCGTCTCCTCCGGCGGCTCGCTGTCGGTCCGGGCAGGAGAGTCGTTCGCATTGCCGGCCGCGGCGTCCACAGGCGCCACCGTCGAGTCAGACGAAGCATTGGAGGTCATCTTCTGCCTGCCACCGGACCCTGACGCGCTGGCCAGCACCGGCTGGCGATCGCGCGACGCGGGTTCGCCGTCATGACCTGGTGGCAGCCGGGCGTCCTGTATCAGATCTATCCGCGCTCGTTCGCCGACTCGAACGGCGACGGCGTCGGTGACCTGGACGGCATCACCGCTCACCTGGACCACCTGCGCGGCGGCCCGGGGTCGCTGGGAGTCGACGCCATCTGGATCTCGCCCTTCTTTCGCTCGCCCGGCGCCGACTTCGGCTACGACGTCTCTGACTACACCGACATCGACCCCGTCTTCGGCGACCTGGCCGCCTTCGACCGGCTGATCGCGGCAGCGCACGAGCGCGGCCTGCGCGTGCTGCTCGACCTCATCCCGGGCCACACGTCGGTGGAGCACGCCTGGTTCCAGGCCGCCCGCTCATCCCGTGACGACCCACACCGGAAGCTCTACATCTGGGCCGACCCGGCCCCCGACGGTGGACCGCCCAACGGTTGGACAGCGACCTTCGGCGGCTCCGCCTGGGAGTGGGACGAGGGCTCCGGGCAGTACTACCTGCACTCGTTCTATCCGGAGCAGCCCGACCTGAACTGGCGCGAACCAGAGGTCCACGAGCGCATGGGCGATGTCATCCGCTTCTGGCTACAGCGCGGCGTGGACGGGTTCCGCGTCGATGCCATCGATCGGTCCATGAAGGACGAGCTGCTCCGAGAGAACCCGCCGGCCGCCGCCTCGCCTGGCCGTTTCGACTTCTTCCGTGGTCAGTACCACCTCTGGAACAAGGACCGGCCCGAGGCGCTGGACGTCGTGCGCTCCATCCGGCGCTCGGCGGAGCGGGTCAAGCCAGGCAGCCTCCTGCTGGGCGAGAGCTACATCCCCGTCGAGCGACTGGCGCGCTACCTGGGCGACCATCCGGGCGACGCCTTCGACCTGGTCTTCGACTTCCCGTTCCTGAGCTCTGACTGGGAAGCGGGGGCACTGCGCCGCGCCGTGGAAGCGGCCGAGGCGCACTTCCCGCCGTCGGGTTGGCCTTGTCGGGCGCTGTCCAATCACGACAACCCGCGGCATGGGACGCGTTTCGGACGGCGATCGCTGCGCGCCGCGGCCATGCTGTCGCTCACGCTGCGCGGGACACCGGTGCTCTACATGGGTGAGGAGATCGGCATGGAGGACGTGCCGGCCTCGCCATCCCAGGCGCTGGACCGTGCGGGACGCGATGCTGCACGGACCCCGATGCAGTGGCGGAACGAGCCGGGCGCCGGCTTCACGTCGGGCGAGCCGTGGCTGCGCATCGGGGACTCATCGCGCGTCAACGTCGCGGACCAAGCGGACGATCCGGGTTCGCTCTTCTCCCTCTACCGGCGGCTCATCGCAGAGCGCGCCGCCAGTCCGGCCCTCGCGAGCGGCACCTACCGCGGGCTGGACATGGGCCCGGAGAGCGGCGTGTTCGCCTACGTGCGAGAGGCGGCGGGCGGGCGATCGCTGGTCGCGATCGAGTGCGCAGGCCGCTCCGGCTCGCACGATCTGGCCAGGGCAGGCCGCGGACGCCTGCCCACCAGCGGCTTGCTCCGACTCTCAACAGAGCCCCATCGATCCCTGGAAGGGCGCCTGGACCTCACGCGGTTGGAGCTCGCCGCCGATGAAGGCGTGATCATCACGGTATGACGCGCGCGGCCCGAACCTCGACGTCGATGGGCTTGAAGCTGCCATTGTTGGACTTCTCCGCCGAGCAGGCCGTGACGCCCACCACGAGATCCATCTCAGCCCGCAGATCGATGAAGTCGCCCGGCGCGAACGCGGCGGTCCGATGCTCAGTGCACCGCCCGCCGACACGGCGACGTCCATCATGCGCCCGGCCACCGTGCCTCCGCACGGACCGCCGCGTGTCGAACCTCAAGGACCCGACTCGGCGTCGCTGCCCGGGATAGGATCCCGCCGCGATACGGGATGCCTCCCAGGACTAGACGTGCGCCCACTGCCAGCCACGCGGCGATGCTACGTTCCAAGAGCCAGAGCGGCGTCATCAGGGAGGCGCTGGCTGGGAACACAGCGCGTCCTCCATCGCGCCGACGGCCCGCTTCGGCGAGGGCGATGGCCGCCAACAAGACA
>JALZLU010000006.1 GCA_030858685.1 Chloroflexota bacterium
TCTGCGCCCGGGGCAAGCAGCGCGGCTACGACCAGGACCAGGGTCCCAGTACGCATCCGGTCGCCGGCCGCGTTGCCGACTCGGCCGCTGCTCTGCAGGACTTCGACGGCATCTCCTACGTGAAGGGGGCGTCGATCCTCAAGCAGCTGGCCGCCCGGTTGGGATCAGAGACCTTCGAGCGGGGCATTCGCGCCTACCTCTCTGAGCATCGCTTCGGGAGTGTGGGCATGGACGACCTGCTCCGGGCACTCAGTCGGGCGGGAGGCAACAGCCTGGACGAGTGGGCAGCTGCCTGGCTGCGGACCACCGGTGTCGACACCCTGCGGCCCGAAGCACGGGTGAGCCCTGCCGGGGACTATGAGTCGGTGGCCGTCCTGCGGACACCGCCCAGCCGCGGAACCGTCGATCGACCGCACCGCATCGCGATCGGCCTTTACGATCGCGTGGGGGAGAGCCTCGTGCGTCGGGATCGGCTGGAGCTCGATCTCATCGGGGCGCGCACGGATGTCCCCGGGCTGGTGGGTGTGGCGGCACCGGATCTCCTGCTGCTCAACGAGGACGATCTCAGCTGGGCGAAGATCAGATTCGACGAGCGTTCTCTCGGGACCGTCCTGGACGGTGGGATAGCTCGGCTGGACGACTCGATGGCCAGGTCACTCGCGTGGTCCGCCACCTGGCACATGACCCGCGACGGCGAGTTGCCGGCAAGCGACTTCGTGAGGCTGGTGCTGGAGGGCCTGTCGAAGGAGCGCGATGCCGGACTGATGGAGCAGACGCTGTCGTGGGCTCGACTGGCCATCGATGCGTTCAGTGGGCCGGAGGCGCGATCGCGCCGCCCGGCCGACCTCGCGGACCGGTGTCTGGAGGCCACGCGGACGCGGGCTGATGAGCCTGATGTCCAGCTAGCCGCGGCGCAGGTCTTCGTTTCCGCTGTGAGCGGTCGAGCGCAGGTGGACCTGCTGAAGTCGTGGCTGGATGGCGAGCGGATCCCGGGCGGACTGGCCATCGACAACGACCTACGCTGGCGCAGCTTCGAGCGATTGGCGATCCTTGGTCAGGTCAGCAGCGAGCGCATCGCTCAAGAGATGGAAGCGGACCGGACTTTCGCGGGTCAAGTGCACGGGACCGAAGCCCTGGCCAGCTTGCCCACCGCTGAGGCCAAGGCTGCGGCCTGGTCGGCCGTGATGGAGGAACACGATCTCTCCAATCACATGGCCGGCGCCATGGCTCGGGGCTTCTGGCAGCACGAACACATCGCACTGGGACGGCCTTACGTCGAGCGCTACTTCGAGATGGTGCCCGCCGTCTGGCGTAGCCGTACACTCGAGATGGCACTTATGGTCGCGCGACTGATGTACCCAGCGACCGTGATCGAATCCGCCACCATCGAGCGGACCGATGCCGCGTTGGCGGCGCCGGGACTGGAACCAGGCCTTCGACGAGTTCTGGCCGAAGGGCGCGATGACGTGCGACGGGCGCTTCACTGCCGTCAGGTGGACCGATCGAGTTGACCTGATCGCGAGCGAACGCTACGATCCTCGCCTTCGGAAGAATGGCATTCTTCAAGGAGGAACGAGATGACGCGGACGATCAGCTGCGCCTGCGGCCATGACGTGACCGCTGCGGACGACGAGGGACTGGTCAGCGTGCTGCGGCAGCACTTGACGGATGATCATCCCGACCTCCAGGTGCCCGACGAGCAGCTCCAGGCTCAGGTGGCCAGCGGGGCGCGTGACAGCAGCTGATCCCCAAGCGGCGCACGGCCCGGGCGAACCGCGCCGAGATCCGTGCCGGAAGCGGCCGCTGATCGGTGGTGACGGGCCTGCCGATGGTCTCCTTCCAGCGGCCGTCGTTCACGAACCGCTGGAACGCCTCGTCCACGGGTCCCAGGCGCTTGACGCAGCCGAGATACACTCACACTTGACTCCGAAGGGACGGAACCAGGAGGCGTGTGCGTGGAGGTCGCAGAGCTTCGGCTGCGAAACGATGTCCCAGTCATCTCGGCTGATCACCGCGGGTACATCACGTGGATCAATGATCGGTTCAGCGA
>JALZLU010000066.1 GCA_030858685.1 Chloroflexota bacterium
CGGCGATGAGCGCCACCGCCGTCGGCGAGCGCGAGACGCAGCGACGCTCGTACCCCGGCATCCGTGGCCAGTACGGGACGCGCGGCTGGGAGCTGGTGCGGGAGCTGGACCTGGCCGGCAACGCCGCCCGTATCGCGGAAGAGGCACGCGCCCTGCTGACCGCGCCAGAGTGTCCCTCGCTCGACGCCACGGACCTCATCCTGGGCTCTGAGCAGATGGCGCTGCAGATCCACGAGTCGGTGGGCCACGCCGTGGAGCTCGACCGCATCCTGGGCTGGGAAGCCGCCTTCGCGGGCACGTCCTGGCTGGACCTGGCGCAGATGGGCAGCCTGCGCTTCGGGTCAGAGCTGATGAACATCACGGCCGACGCCACGTTGCCCGGGGCGCTGGGCAGCTTCGGCTATGACGATGAGGGCACGCCCGCCCATCCCGTGGACATCGTTCGGGAAGGCACCTGGGTCGGCGTCCTTTCGGGGCGAGACTCCGCGGCGCTGGCGGGCATTCCCTCGGGGGGTGCCGTGCGTGCCGACGGCTTCAACCGCATCCCCATGGTGCGCATGACCAACGTCGGCCTGCTGCCCGGTCCGGACAGCCTCGACTCGATGATCGCCGCCACGGACGACGGGGTGCTGATGGACACCAACCGCTCCTGGTCCATCGACGACAAGCGTCTCAACTTCCAGTTCGGCTGCGAGATCGGCTGGGAGATCAAGGGCGGCAAGCGCGGCCGTCTCCTGCGCAACCCGACCTACACCGGCATCAGCCCACGTTTCTGGGGCGCTATGGACATGCTCGGCGGGCGCTCCGAATGGACCTTCTGGGGCACGCCCAACTGTGGCAAAGGACAACCCATGCAGGTCGGGCACACCGGCCATCCCGCGGCGCCGGCCAGGTTCCGTGGCATCCGGGTGGGGGTGCGGGGATGAGCGGCGCTCGAAGCGGCCAGGCGGTGAGCCCGAACGAACGCGGCACATCCACCCAGCCCAGCGGGGTCGCCGACCAGGTCATCGAGATGGTGCGGGCCGCCGCGCCAGGCGCCCAGGCGGAGGTGACCGTCCGCACGGGGACGGAGGCACTGACCCGTTTCGCGGGCAGCTTCATCCACCAGAACGTGGCCGAGGAGACCAGCCACATCGCGCTGCGCATCAGCCTGGATGGCCGGACCACGGCGGTCAGCTTGGACGGTCAGCCGACCACCGATGCCCTGACCCGACTCATCGATGGCGCGCTCGAAGCAGCGCGCGTCCTCCCTGCCGATCCCGACTGGCCCGGTCTGGCGTCCGTCGCCGAAGCTCCCGACGCCGAACACTGGGACGAGGTGACCGCCAAGGCGTCACCGGACGATCGTGCCCGCCGAGTGGCAGAGTTCGTGGCCGCCGGGGAAGGCCTGGAGACGGCCGGCTCCTGCGTCACGGACGCCACGGTGGTGGCCTTCGCCAACAGCGCCGGCCAGCGGCTCAGTGGCCGGAACACGCTCGCGACGCTGGACGGCATCGCTCGAACGGGCACTTCGGACGGCAGCGCCCGAGCCGCCTCGGCAGCCCTAGCGGCGCTGGACGGCCGTGCGTTGGGCGAACGCGCCGCCCGCAAGGCACGCGACGCGGCCGATGCCACGGACCTGGCACCGGGCCGCTACGAGGTCCTGCTGGAGCCGTCCTGCGTGGCGAACCTGCTCCAGTTCCTGTTCGTCTACGGCTTCAACGGTCGAGCTGTCGAGGAGGGTCGCTCCTTCGTGGCGCTCGGCGAGGCGCAGTTCGACGAGTCCATCACCATCCGGGATGACGCCACTGATCCCGGCACGGTGGGCGTGGCCTTCGACGCGGAGGGTTCCCCCAAGCGACCGCTCGACGTGGTCCGCGACGGTGTGACGACGGGGGTCTTGCACACGCGCCGGACGGCGGCCAAAGCTGGCACGCAGAGCACGGGACACGCGGTGGAGGGCGCCACGGAATGGGGCGCGCTACCGGAGAACATCGTGCTCGACGCGGGCCGACGATCGCCGGAAGAGCTGCTCGGCGGCATGGAGCGTGGCCTTTTGGTCACCGACTTCTGGTACACCCGCGTCCTGGATCCGCGCACGCAGGTGGTCACCGGTCTCACCCGCAACGGCGTCTGGCTGGTGGAGGACGGGCGGGTCGTGCGGCCGATCTCCAACCTGCGCTTCACGCAGTCGTTCCTGGAAGCCCTGGCGCCCGGGAGCGTCCGCGGCGTGGGCTCCGACCACTCCCTCATCGGCGGCGGGTTCGGCGGCGCCTACCTCATCCCCAGCCTCCACCTGGCGAGCTGGAACTTCACCGGCGGGGCGAAAGGGTGAATCAGCCGGACGGCCATCGAGGAACGGCACTGCTCGAGGCGGCTCGCGCCGTGTTGCCCGAGATGGTCGCCCTTCGCCGCGCACTTCACCGTCAGCCGGAGATCGGCCTCGAGTTGCCAAAGACGCAGCAGGCCGTGGCAAGTCGCCTGGGGGAACTCGGCCTTGAGCCGTCGCTCGGTCGCAGCCTGGGTTCAGTGACCGCCCTGATCGAAGGAGGACTTCCCGGCCCGACCATCCTCCTGCGCGCCGACATGGACGCCCTGCCGCTCCAGGAAGACACCGACCTGGACTTCGCGTCGGAGGTTCCGGGGGCGATGCATGCCTGCGGCCACGATACGCACGTGGCCATGCTGCTGGGCGCCGCGCAGCTCCTCATGGAGCGACGGGCGGCGCTGGCCGGTCGAGTGCTACTCATGTTCCAGCCCGGCGAAGAAGGCTTCCACGGCGCCCGCTTCATGATCGACGAGGGCTTGCTGGACACCGGCCCGGAGAGTCCCGTCACCGGCGCCTTCGCCATCCACATCGGCAACCGCTACCCGAACGGCACCATCAACCTGCGACCCGGGCCACTGATGGCCTCAGGAGACACGATCCGGCTGACGGTCCGCGGCCGCGGCGGGCACGCCTCGGCGCCACATCTGGCGGTGGACCCCATCACCGTGGCGGCGCACATCGCGGTGGCGCTCCAGACGATGGTGACGCGCACCGTGGACGCCTTCGACCCGGCGGTCATCACCATCGCCAACATCAGCGC
>JALZLU010000092.1 GCA_030858685.1 Chloroflexota bacterium
CGCGCGCGTGCCCACCCTGGACGCCGTCTTCCGCCTGGCGCGCCGGCTCGATGCCCGTGACCTGCGCTTCGAGATCGAAGCCAAGAGCGATCCCACGGGTCGTCGCCCGTCGCCCGATGCGGTGGACTTGGCTCGTTCCATCGGTGCGGTCGTGCGCCGCCATGGATTGGCTTCACGATCGCGGCTCCGCTCGTTCGACTGGCGCGTTTTGATGGCGTCGCGGCGGCTGGTCCCGGAACTGGCGACCGTCGCGCTCGTGCGGGTCGACACGGCCACACGTGGATCGTCGTGGATGCGTTTCGCGGCGTTCCGCCGAGGACGTTGGGCCGCCGCCGTGACTAGTGCGGCTAGCGACATCGGCGCCGTCGCAGTGGCGCCGGCTGACGCCCTGGTCGATAGGGAGTTCATGACTGCGTCGGCAGATGCAGAGTTGGCTGTCCTGCCCTGGACGGTCAACTCTGCGGCTCGAGTGGGTGACCTCATCCACCTTGGTGTCACTGGCCTGACCACCGACCATCCGGGAATGGTGCGAGCGCTGGTGGCTGCCGCCGCGGCGCCTCAGCGGTCGCCGGGGTCCAGCCGGTAGCCCACGCCGCGCACCGTGAGCAGCAGGCTGGGATGCTCCGGGTCGACCTCCAACTTCTCGCGCAGCCAGCGCACATGGACATCCACGGTCCGGTGATCACCGTCACGGTCCTGGTGCCAGACGCGATCGAGCAGCTGGCGTCGAGTGAAGGTCCGGCCGGGGTGCCGCGCCAGGAAGTCAAGCAGCCCGAACTCCTTCGGGCGCAGGTGCGATAGACGGCCGTCGCGCCGCAGCTCCCGCGACTCAAGGTCGAGTTCGATGCCGTCCGCCACGCGCAGCCGGTGGCCGTTGCGCGGTTCGCGCGTCTGCTCCGCCAGAAGCGCCAGACGGCCGCGCAACTCGCAGGCATCAAGGTCGAGGGGCAGCGCCGCGTCGAAGCCGAGCCTCAACGCGTCAAGTCGTTCGCTCACGCGATGCCCCTCATCCAGGAGGACCACGCGGAGACGAGGACGCCGGCGTCGCTCGGAAGCCACCAGATCGATCTCCTCGGCGGAACCTGGTGGCACGCAGACGACCACGACCCGCGGACGTTCGGTGAGCAGCGCGGCGCGGAAGGCAGCCACCTCGCCCGCGATGCGCAGCCGCACACCGGGTCGCGTCGGCTCGAAGCCAGGCATCGCCGGCCGGTCGGTGAGTACCAGTAGATCGACCCGGGGTGCGACGGTGCGGGCGGGCGTGGCGATCAACGGAGACTCGCTCGCATCCGGGTCGGAGCGATCGACGGCTTGCGGGTTAGCCACGCCTCAACGGTCGAGGGACGCGGTGAACGGGCCGTTGCCCCGTGGTTAACGCTTCGTTAAGGCCCGGGCGGCGCGTGGACCGACCGACGCGCGCCAGGGTCGGGTTCCGGCTCCACGTGTCCGCCCCGCACTGTGGCCCCGATGATGATGCCCGCTGCGATGAGCACCAGGTTCTTGATGATGTATTGCCCTTCGAGCGTAGGTGCGTACGGGAACCGGGTGAACGTCTCGTCGGGGAAAAGCAGCAACGGCGTGAAAGTGCCCAGCATCTGAAGGAACAGCAGCAGCAGCGTCAGGCGCAGGAAGACGCCCAGGATGAGCCCCAGGCCGATGGCACATTCCCACACGGCCAGCACCAGCAGCGAAATATCGGCCGGCACGATGCCCAAAGTGAGGGCACTGATGGTCCTCGAGGCGAGCTGGTCGGCCGGGCTCAGCCCCGGGAAGAACTTGAGGACGCCGAACCAGAAGAAGACGAGGCCCAGCGAGATGCGCAGAAAGGGCACTCCGAAACGGGCCATCGTCTCCGTGACCCGTCGATCGAGTCGGTCGAACCAGCTGGGCACGTGTCGTGGCGTCATGGCGCGAGCCGTCAGAGGGCGCTGATAGCCAGCGCTAGACGGCGCCGGAAGGTGGGTCCCGCGACGCGTCGCCAGACGACGGGGAAGCTGCGCCGGAGCCGCGGCATCTCCGCCTCGCGAGCGACGAGATAGGCGCCCGCGGCCTCCCGCGCAGCCGGCGCCAGTCCCGAGGCGGCACTCATCAGCCACTCGCGCGTGGCCGTGGCGGCCACGTCGGCATCGTTGAGCAGCCCCAGGTGGTCCTGCATGCGGGTTACCACGGCCAGCAACTCTTCGGTCTGGCGAGCGGGCAGCACCTCTCGAAAGGACTCGAGCGTGTAACGCAGTCGCTTCCCGTCGATGCGCAGCGCGTGGAGCGCGGGCACATCCGCCCAGGGCAGGCCCGCCTCGTGCGCGCGAACCTGCTCGTAGGCCTGCCAGATGCGTCCCGCGGCGGTGTCGCGCACTCGCATCGGGCGAGTCGCATCGTCCTCGACCGCATCCCCGCCCGGAGTGGACACGAACGCCAGGTACTCGTCCACGAAACGCCGGTAAGCCTTGGAGTCGAGCAACGTCAGGAGGTCGTCTCGGGCGCTGTCGCGGCGGGTCCGCCACGCATCCGCGAGCGGCGCCAGGTCCGCGGCAGCTTCCGGCTCAAGGCTCTTCGCGTAGCGCGCCAGATCCTCCAGCTGCACGTCCATGTCGCGTACCCAGCCGAGCGTCGTGGCGACCTCGCGCAACTCCCTGACGTAGCGCTTCTGCGGCTTGGTCCGGTAGGCGCCGTCGAAGACGCGCCAGGCGGCGCGCATCCGACGCGTGGCGACGCGCATCTTGTGCACGTGCTCAGGATCCTCCCCCGATCGCGCGCCGTCCTCCACGGAGAGCATCCGCGCGAGGTGCAGCCCCAGCACCTTGCGACCGGCCTCGGCCAGCGGATCGTCGATCCTGACGCCGGCGTGTTTGGGCACGGCGGGCCGGGTCCGCGTCGGCCTGGCGGCCTCTGCCGCGGCGGCCAGGGCATCGGCCACCATCTCATGGGCGATGCGTTCCTTGGAGCGGGTCTCGGCACTGATCAGACCGGTCGACTCGAGTGGGCCGGCCAGCTGCGAGAGGAGTCGGTCCGCACCGTCAGCCGCCTCGACTTCCAGTGTCGCGAACGTGCCCAGCGACTCTCCGCGTCGCCTCACCTCGGCCGTATCCAGGCTCAGTGTCGCCTGAAGCCCGTCGGAGACGAGGTCTCGCTCCAGGCGGCGTTGGACGAGCGTGAATCGGGTGCGCAGGCGCTCGCCGCCGATCAGGCTCTCGATCCGTTCACGCGCCGGACCTTCAGGCCAGGTAGCGGGATCCAGGCGAGCGGATGCAGGAGCCTCCAGCTCCAGCCGTCGGTGCAGGGCCTGAGGCTCGCCGTCCCGCTGCGCGTCTTGCGCCATCGACTTGACGGTCACCAGCCGGTGGCCATCGATGCGTCGCAGGCGCACACCGTAACCGGCCGCTTCGAGGGACCGCTCGGCGGTGTCGACGTAACGATCCTCGATCTCCACCGTGCGCCAT
>JALZLU010000093.1 GCA_030858685.1 Chloroflexota bacterium
ATCGTGTGCAGCGACATCCACGGCTACAAGGGCGTGGTGCGGCGCGGCGAGCAGGCGCTCCTGGTGCCGCCGCGCGACCACCTGGCGCTGGCCCAGGCCATCGCCCGCCTGGTGGGTGATCCCGAGATGCGCGCCCGAATGGGCGCCTCCGGCCGCGAACGAGCGGTCCAGTTCAGTTGGGAGAACATCACAGCCAAGGTCGATGACTACTACGGCTTCGTGATCCGCCGCCTGGCCTCGCAGGGATCGCTGCCATCCGGGTTCACCGCACAGATCCCGGTCGATCCACGCCTCATCGCCTCAGGCACCAAGTCACCCTGATCCTGGGGGCGCTTCGCGAGGAGATCGACGGCCGGGCCTCAGGCTGATCCGCTGATGCGGTCGGACGCGCCGCACCTCACCCGCCCCGGCCGGCGGCTCCCTCGCCCAAGGCGCTTTCGCGCGCCTCGCCCACCGGCCCGCCGCGCCACAGGCGCGCTGCCGCCATCACGGCCAGGCTGAAGGTAGCCGTGGCGCCGGTGATGAGCGGCGTGCCCAGGCCGTAAAGCTCGCCCGTCGCGGCGGGGTCCAGGTTGACCGCGAACTGGAAGTCATAGTTCCAGGTCGGCAGGAGTCCGAGGTAGGCCTGCGCGATGGCATTGGGCAGCGGCAGGCCGCTGACGTTGGGATACCACAGGATGAAGAAGATGGTGGCTGCGGCGACGGCCCCGATCACCCAGCGCCTGGGGTCGCGCGCACGCAACGCCAGGTACGCCGGGCCTGCCAGCAGGATCAGCGCGAGCAGCGCCAGCTCCTCCGCCTGGAAGCTCAGCGTCGTGAGGGGGGCTCCCCTGAAGAGCAGCTGTGCCAGTGCTGCACCAGCCGCGGCCAGCAGAGCGATGGCCATCATCAGTCCCAGCGATGAGACCGCCAGCACACGTCCGCCCAGGGAGACCTCCATGAGCGTCCGCCTCCCGGGATGGCGCATCTGCATCCGCGCGACCCAGGCCACGGCCGCAGCGCCGGCTATCAGCACGAGCAGCGCCACGAGCACCGAGTCGGCCACCGTCACGGAACGCGTCAAGGGGCCGCAGGCCACGCCGTCCGGGTGGACCTCGGCCGTGCCTGCGGCCGCGCAGAGCGGCATGCGGAAGAGCCACAGCAACGGCGGCCCGAGGATAGCCAGGGCACCCGCCGCCCGCGCCAGCAGGAAGGTGCGTGACGACGCTCCGTGCCACAGCTCGGCCAGGAAGTAGGCCAGCGCGATGACCGTGAAGGGCAGGCTGGTGAAGACGTGGTACTGGAAGGTGGCTCGGTCGATGCGCGCCCAGGGCAGCCAGAGGCAGGCGACGGACAGCACCACCAGTGCCAGCGGCAGGCTGCGACGCGCCCAGGCCTGCCAGGCACAGAAGGCCACGGCCGGGATGCCCAGCCAGAAGATGACCAGGTTGCCGGTGTCGTAGATGACGCCCGTCGTCGAATTCGCGAAGCCCTGCTGATAGAACCAGACCGGCTTGAGATCGAAGGGCCAGGCCCAGAAGGGCGACGATGCAGCGTGCGAGGCCCGCAGATCGTCGTGGTACTCGTACATGTTGACCGTGAGCTCTTGCAACGTCTGGCCGGTGTTGCCGGGCGGCCAGGAGTCGATGAGGCGGTTGCTGATCGGGTCGTTGAGCAGTGCCCAGGGCACGTAGCTGGCGATGTAGACCAGCAGCGGCAGGGCCGCCACCGAGGCCAGTGCGAAGAGCCAGGGGATGCCCCCGAACCAGCCCGGGCGCAGCCAGCCGGTGGGCGCAGGCGAGGGCACCGGGTCGAAGGGGTCCCTCCGACGTACTGGAGCCAGCGGGCCGATGCCCAGACGCCCTCCGAGCCAGGAAGATGCGTAGGCCGCGACACCCAGGAAGAGCATCCCGGCACCCGCCGCCAGCAGGCCGTTCGGTGTCAGCAGGCCGGCGCCGCCCAAGGGTCTTGTCGGACCGACCAGCAGGCCGGCCAGCACCAGCAGCGCGCCCACCACGCCCGGCGCGATCACCGCAAAGCGCAGCTCATCCAGGCTGAAGCGCACCGGACGCCGGACCATGGCCGTGGCCAGGAGCGCGGTGAGCGCCACCATCAGGATCAGGAACATGAAGTTCAGCCCCGGGTCCACCACGTCCACTGGTGCTCGGATGGCGAGGAAGCCAAGGAGACCGGTCAGGCCGATCATCCCCAGCAACGCGATGATCCGACCCATCGCCGAGCGCAGCAGGATGAGCAGCAAGACCAGGCCGATGGCATACGCGCCGGCCCACTTCGAAGCGAGCGCCAGTCCGAGCAGCAGCCCCACCAGAGGCAACCCCAGCAGGACCGCCAGGCGCCCTCGCCAGATGCCCAGGTAGAGCGGCGCGAAGACGGCCAGGGCGGCCACGATGAAACCGGTCACGTACGTGTCGTTCATGGCGATGCGCGCGTTGGCGAAGAACATGCTCTCCACCATCACCAGCCCGGCGGCCAGCACGGCCACGCTGCGTCGCCGGAAGAGCGTCCTGGTCAGGAAGTACAGCGCCGCCGCAGTGAGCGCGCCCATGAGCACGCCGGGCAGGCGCCAGGCGAACGCGTGCGAGCCCACGTCCACACTCACCATCGAGCCATCAGCAGAGAGCGCCAGTAGTGCCTGCCGATCGTCTGCCGGACGGTCCTCCTGGACGTCCATCATGCTGGCGACCGGCTCGAAGGGAAGGCGCGCATCGGCGAAGACGGCGTTGCCGTGCGGTTCGACCACGTAGGCGGTGTGATCCTCCCCGTCCGGTGTCAGGCCCACAGCGTGGACCAGGTTCGTGGCCTCGTCGTAGAGCACCTGGGAGATCGGCCCGGGCATGGGCACATCCGATCCGGCGCGCGGCCCACCGTCGGCCATGAGGATCGTCTTCAGCTGATCCCCATCGGCGGCGTAAAGCGTCGGATCATCCAGGCCGTCGACCAGGACCATGCCGCGTACCGCGCCGTCAAGCGTCACCGTCTCGAGTGGCTCCAAGGACGCCGCGTCAAGGAATGTGACGCCCCCGGCGCCGGCCACGGCGATGGCCGGTCCGGACTCGATGGTCACGCCTGGCAGTGCGCCCTCGTCGATGGCGGCCTGAAGGTCCGTGCGCGTGGCCTCGTCGGGGTAGGCCGCCAGGGTCAGCGGGTCGGTCGCTGCGAGCAGGCCCGCCTCGAGGGCGCCTGCGTCGTCACCCAGCACCTCGGCCAGGCGCTCGGCGACAGCGGCCCGGTCGTCGATGAGCGCGGGGTCCGCGACCACGCGTTCGGCCGCGGGCACGCCCAGCACATCCGTAGCGCCGTCCACGACACCCTGGCCGGTCTCCTCGCCCGTCAGGCCATCGAGGCTCAGCAGCGTGCCGCCGGCGAGACTGACGATGAGCCGCCCGTCGATGGCCGCCAGACCCTCGACCGCGCTGGGCTGTCCCTCCAGTGAGGCCAGGATGGTCGGTGCCGGCACGGGGCGGGATGGATCGCGGCGCGTGAGGTCGAGGTCGCCGGTGGCGACGTAGCTGACGCCCTCGCCCTCGCCCGCCAGATAGAGCGTGTGCGATGTGGGGTCGATGGCCAGCTGTCGCGCGGCGGCCGGCAGCGACGCCACCAGTGAGCGGTCTCGCAGGTCGTAGACGCGAACCTCGGTGTCGGTAGCCACGAAGAGCCGGTCACCGTTGCGCTCGGCCGGCAGTCCGGAGGGACTCCATCTGGGTTCGACGAGTGCGTCGGACGTTGCCGCGCCCAGCTCGGCGGTGGCCGTGACGCGGTCGTTGCCGAAGGCCAGCAAGCCCAGTGCGATGCCGTACTTCGCGAGGTGGGGGTGGGTGTACTCATAGATCGAGTGGCCCATGCCGTAGCGCCAGTCCTGCAGGAACTCCGTGGCCGTCCGCGCGTGATAGACCTCGTCGAAGTGCATGTCGTATGGCTCGTCGAGTCGGTAGGTGCGTACGGACAGGGTGCCCAACACGAGGAGCACCACGAGCAACAGGTCGAGCCGGTCGAAGCGCCCAGGCGGCTCGCCGTGGAGCTCGCCGGAGCGGTCGGCCCGCAGGGGGCGAACGCGCAGATGGTCAGCGATGCGGTCCAGGACACCCGGTGGTTCGGCGTCCCGGATCACCGCGCTGGCGGGCGACGACGGTTGGAGGGCTGTTCCGCCCCCGGAACCAGAGAGCGCCGCCGGTGAGTTGCCGGACGCCGGGGTGGCGGCCACTCCGGAAGCGGGTCGCCAGGGGCTGGTCCGCCCCTCGCTAGCAGCGCGGGTCAGCGGGTCGGGCTGCCGCATCGCCGACGGCCGAAGCTGCCAGACGACGAAGGCGAAGGCCGCTGTCTGGAGCAGGACGCTCACGAGTACGCCCGGATACGAGCGGAACAAGTCGCCCAGCGGCAGACCCACCACGGTCTCCGTCCCGTAGATGTCTACCGTCAGGATGGCGTGCAGGTTCATGAACGAACCCAGGGCAAGTGCCACCGTCGCCCAGCGCCACTTGCCCTGGGCTGCAGCGAGCAGTGGCAAGAAGGCGAAGGCCGGGAACAGGTAGCGTTCGTGCACGCGCGTGGGTAGGACGAAGAAGCACAGCGACAGGAAGATCGTGACCAGCACGATCGACCAGCGGTCGGCCCGCTGCAGCAACCGGCCCAGCCCGATGATGAAGCCACCGGCCAGCAGGAGCGTGCCGATGAGCACGCCGGGCAGGGGCCCCAGGAATGGCACGATGTCACTGGACCACGTTCCGCTCGACGCCAGCGGCGGCGTGCCATCGGCGCCCACCAGCGCCCACGGGTTGTAAGCGTTCACGGTGAGCCACTCGTAGCCACCGGCCGCCCGGGCCATCAGCTGCAGGTAGGCCGGGATGTCCAGGCCGAACGGAGTGATGGCCAAGAGCAGGACGACCAGGCCCGCCAGGGCGCTCGTCACCAGGCGGATGGGTCCCTGGGTCCGCTTGGCGCGATCCGCCAGGCCGGCCGGCAGCCACGGGCTGCGGACCGGACCCGAGCCCGGCGCCAGGAGGTGCCTGCGTAGCAGGACGACCACCACGATGGGCGCGAGGACCACGCCGAACTGCGGTTTGATGAGTCCGGCCTTGACCGCCAGGGCGGCCGAGCCCTCGGGGTTGCCGCGAAGCAGCGCCGCCACGCCGAGCAGCATCACCAGAGCCCCGACGGCGTCGGCCTGGCCCCACAGCGCGGAGTCGTACCAGGTCACCGGGTTGATGAGGTACGCGCCTGCCGCCAGCATGCCCAGTCGGGAGGCGTTCTGTCCCGGCTCGCTGGACCAGCGGCTCACGATGCGGTAGAGGAGCGCCGCGAGTGCCACGTCGGCCAGCATCGGCGGCAACTTGATGAGCGTCCCCACAAGGGCATCAGGGGCGCCGCCGGCAAGCGGCGCCAGCAGGCCGGCCAGGCCGCCCACGGCCCACAGCACATACAGATAGCCGGGGGGGTAATCCGCGAATCCAGCGTTGGCGTAGAAGCCGCCCGGACCGAACTCCGCCATCGTCCGCGCCCAGCTCGAGAACGAAGCCAGGTCACTCTCGAATCCGGACCCGGGGAAGAGGATGTATGCGATAGTGAAGCGCAGGGCCAGACCGGCGAGCAGCAGGATCGCGAGCGCGGAGAGCGACGAGAGCGCTCGGGGCCGGCGATCCGATACCCGGGTGACGCGGTCGACCCTATCCGCCGGGGTCGCAGTCAACGTCGACCGGCCTCCAAGGGGAATTGCGACGAGGGTGACCGGCAGTATAACCAAGGACCCCGGCACCGCAGCCAACGGCGTCCCGGACCGCCGGCCCCCCCTCGTCGGCTGGCGGTCTGCGCTGGAACGCGTCGATCCGGTCTGGATCGGCGGGGTCTTCGTGATGGCCGCCCTGGCCATCTATGTCTGGTCGAATCCAGAGCGTCGCAACTTCTACAACCACTTCGTGTGGCAGGCCGATGCCTGGCTCCAGGGCCGCGTGGCCATCCCCTATCCCGTGCTGGAGCCCTTCCGCAACGACTACTTCCAGGACGTGCTGCCTCTGGACGATCAGCCCGGCTTCGCGCTCATCCCGTTCCCGCCGCTGCCGGCGATCGTGCTGCTGCCCTTCGTGGCACTCTTCGGGCTGGCCACGGACGCGGCGCTCGTGGCGGCGGTCTTCGGCGCCATCAACGTGGGGCTGTGCTGGCGGATGGTCCTGCGCCTCACGGAGCAGCGCGACGCGGCCGTCCTGGCCACCATCTTCTACGCCTTCGGCACCGTGGCCTGGTACGCGGCGATGCTGGGCAGCACCTGGTTCCTGGCTCATGTGCTGTCCTCCACCTTCCTCTTCCTGGCCATCAGCGCCGCCCTGGACGCCGAGCGCCGCGAACTCCTGGCGGGACGGGTCCGGCTCGTGCTGGGCGTGGTCGAGCCGCGACAATTCCTGGCGGGCCTCTTCCTGGGCGTGGCTGCGCTGGCGCGCCT
>JALZLU010000096.1 GCA_030858685.1 Chloroflexota bacterium
AAAAAAGGCCGGCGCCAAGTGGCGCCGGCCTTTGCCGTAGGTCGACTAGCTGCTCGGCAGCAGGGTCTTGAGCTGCTCCTCGATCGCCATCGACGGAACCCCCGACTTGTCGGAGATCGCCTTGACCAGCTGATCCGGATCCTCGCGGCCGGCCTGCAGATCCTCCTCCGACAAGTCGCTGAAGTGCTGCTGTAGCTGCGGCTTGAGCTCGTCGAACTTGGCCGTCAGTTGCTGCTTCGTCTGCTCATCCAACATCTGGTCTACTCCTAGCGCTCTGTCGTGGTGTTCGAGCTGTCGTCGATGTCGACGCGCTCCTTGCGGACCGTGTCGGAGACCGTCTCAGTGTCCTGCGTCTGGACCTTCGAGACCTCGATCTCTTCCACGGCCCGAGCGACCTTGCGTACCTCGACCTGCTCTTCCATCACCGGGATGGTGATGGAGTCGCCGTCGAAGGCGTCTGGGTGGTCGCTGGGGCCGGTGTCGCTGGCGGCACGGCGCTCGACTCGGACCTCTTCCCGCATGACCGGGACCTCGATGGTCTTCGTCTCCTCGACGATGTCCTTCGTGATGGTCACATCGCCCGCGCTGCGAGCCGTCTTCTGGGCCTCGAGCTCCTCCTCATGGACCTGGATGGTCTGCGTATCGCCCTCCATCGCGGAGTCCGCCGTCGCCGGCTCCGCCGCGACCAGGTCCTGGGTACCGATCGGCTCGGTGTTCTGGGTGTCGGCCAGCTCGGTGTCGCTGAGCATCTCGGGCCGCTCATGCGAGCCGAGCGTCTCAAGCTCATCCTTGCTGGTCGACAACGTCCACCGGTCGCCGGACTCACTGGCAACGTACTCCCGGGCGATGAAGAACTCGCTCTTCCCGCTGAGGAATCCTCCCCGCTCGACGACGATGAACTGCGGGTTGACTTCGAGGATCCGACCGATCTTCTCATCGTCGTTGGAGTACAGATCGATCTCTCCGAGTTCGCCGACGATCTCGGCTCCGCTGTATGGGCTGCGCTCTGCCATCGGTGTTTCTCCCTGTAGGTGTCTGGGTCGGAAGAAGGAGCACCGGCCGGCTCGGTCGCGCAGGCACATGAAGCATCTTCCCTGTCTGTTGGAGCGTATCGTGGCCGCGGTACGCCTATAGGTGGCCGGCGTCGGCCGACATGTCGGTGGGCTTACAACCCGCCCTCAGGGTCCTTACCCGTCGGCTAGACCGGCCATGCGCACGGCGCTGACGAAGGCGCGGAAGGCCTCGATGGGATCGTCCGCCTCGAACCGGAGGCCGCGGTCGCCCGTGCGGGCGAAGCCCGGGATGACCGCCGCGAAGTCCGCCTGCCCGGCGTGCGCCAGCTCCAGACCGACCACGATGGGAGACTCGATGACCAGCGGACGAAGACCGGCCCGGCCCTTCATGGCGGCTCGCTCGACGGCCCGCCGAGCGCCGTCCTTCACCAGCGCGCGAGCCTCGCTGGGATGGATCGAGTCGGCGGCCTGCCAGCTCACTCCGCGCTTGACGATGACGCGCTCCGCCCAGGGCAGCCACTCCGCGACCTCCTCCGCCAGCGCGTCGTCCCCGGTCACCAGGCCGACGGGCACGCCCAGGCCGCCCAGGTACATGCCATTGATGCCGTACTCGCCCGTCGGCCGGCCATTCAGCGTGGTCCGCGTGGGAGAGCCGCTGTAGGTGTGGGCGATGGTGCCCCGCGGATGGCCGGCTCGGGCGTGATAGCCCACGAACAGCGCCACGTCGAAGTGGCCGTCGGCGGCCGCCTCGACCATGCTCAGTGCCTTGCGACCCTGCACCAGGCGAGCCCGCCGATCGACGCGCTCCGGCGCGAGGTTGTACATCGACCCGTGGCTGTCGTTCACGACGACCTCCGTCGCGCCGCCCTCGAATGCGCCCTCGATCGCCGCGTTGGTCTCTCCCTCCATCAGCCGGCAGGCATCGCCGTAGCCGCTGTCATCGCGGTTGGTCGGCTTGGCATGGCTGATGCCGGCGATGCCCTCCATGTCGACCGACAGGTAGATCCTCATCGCACTTCGCCGGGAGGATCGGCCGTAGTGCGTGCCGGCGCACCCTGCCAGACGCTCCCGTCGTCGAATCGCTCGGACTTCCAGATGGGCGCACGCGCCTTTAGTTCCTCGATGGCGTAGCGGCAGGCGTCGAAGGCCGCCCCACGGTGCGCTGAAGCGGCGGCGATGACGACGCTCGACACGCCCACCGGCACGGTTCCGGTGCGATGGATGATGGCCAGGCGACGCACGCCGAAGCGCGTGGCGATCTCGCTGCCGATGGCTGACAGCACCTCAAGGACCATGGCGTCGAAGGACTCGTACTCCAGTGACCGCACCCGGCGATCGGCCAAGCGAGCGGCCTCTGCTTCCTGGCCGGGAGCCGGCGTGCCGGCGCTCTCGCGCGTCTGTCCCACGAAGAGCACCAGAGCACCGTCTGCGGCAGTCGGTACCGTGCGCCGCAACTCCGCCAGGAGGTCGTCACCGAGGGCCGCCTCAGAGAGCTCGAAGCGCATGAGGGCGGCCGAGTCGGAGGCACCGCCGGCCACGGGTGGGATGATGGCCACCTCGTCGCCGTCCTGGAGCTGCTCGGCAGCGTCGGCGTAGACCGCATTGCGCGCGAAGCGGACATGCTCGCGGCCGGCCGCCAGGACCGGGTAGTCCTTCAGCAGTCGCTGCCAGGCGTCGCCCACGGTGGCGGGAGCGGCGAGTTCCAGCGTGCGCTGGCGCCAGCCGGCTGCCACGCGCTGCATGGCGAAGAGGCGGACCGTCACCTGGACACTCACACGAGGACGCCCGAGCTGTAGGCCAGACCTGCCGCCACGATGGTGCCCGACACGACCGCCGCCAGCGCGATGTAGAGCAGCCCGGTGGCGGACTCCATCGATCGACTGCGCGCCGTGCGGATGGCCATGTAGCCCAGGATCAACGGTCCGATGAGGCTGACGATGAGTCGCAGCCAGACGAAGAGCGCAGATTCGCCAGCAAGGACGCTGAACGGTGGCTGGCCGCTGGCCGATCCCGTGCCGAAGGCGCCCCAGGTGAGGAAGAGCAGCGTCTGGAGCCCGATGATGAGCGTTAGCAGCCGGGCTCCCAGGACCAGGGGACGCTCAGAGAGACGGGGCGTCACCAGGTACCAGTGGCCCAGGATGAGTGCCGCGAGTGAGCCGCCGGCGGCGCCCGCCAGTACCAGGAACTGGAGCAGCAGGGGCACCGCCTCGACCCACGACGGCGCCCAGCCGAAGGCTGCCAGGGCCAGCGCCGTCACGCCGGCGGCCAGTCCGACCAGCCCGATGGCGCCGATCTTCGATCCTCGGCGCAGCGCCACCACGGAGACCGCGGCAGCACCAGCGAAGACGAGCAACGCGACCTGCCGAAGCGTGTCCACTACGGCTGGAGCGGCCACGATAGCCAGCCCCTGAGGCGTCGCGAGGCTCGTGTCAGTGACGAGCGCGAGCAGCGCCAGAACGGCCGCACAGGCCGCCGTGAAGCCCAGGAACCCGCGCGTTGCGTCAGTGCTCAGACGCAGCAGCACGACCAGTGCGTAGCTGCCCAGTGCCAGGCTGAGCAGCACGGTCCAGTTGATGTAGCCGAGGGCCAGTGCGATGGTCTGGGAGGGCACGTCGGGAGTGTACCTAGCGGCGTCGCTCGGCCAGCCTTACTTGCCAGTATCGGTACCGGTCGCGGGCGCCCTCTGGCCGGTCTCCGGCCGGCTCCCAGTGATGGGATACGCTCGCAGCAGCGCCGCCAGCGAGGCCGCCTCACCCGCCACCGGGACACCTCGAGATGCAGCACCCGCCATCACGACGCGACGCCGGTCGGGAGGGCCGACCAAGTACGCAGCGCAGCCGAACCGTTGGGCAGCCTCGAGGTCGGCCAGCGAGTCGCCGATGAGGGCTGACCGCTCGGGTTCGATCTCGGGGAAGTCAGCGACCGCCTGGCGGAGAAGGCCCGGCTCCGGCTTCCGGCAGCCACACGCGTCCGCGTCGTGCGGGCAGACATATACCCCGTCGAGTTCCACACCGGCACGCTTCAGGTCGGCCAGCATCCGCGCGTGGAGGTCGTCAAGGGATGCTCTGTCGATCAGTCCGCGGGCCACGCCGCGCTGGTTGGTCGTCACCACGATCCGTGCCCCTGGGTCGCGGCGACGGAGCTCGCGCAGCGCGGCGTCGACACCGGGCAGCAGCTCGAACTGACCCCAGCCCGTGATGTACCGACCCTCAGGGGCCTTGACGTTGAGGGACCCATCGCGATCGAGGAAGACGGCTGCCGTCACCCGGCGTGGGAGGGCACGCGGAACGCCTCTGCGGACCGCTCGCGGCCGATGATGAGTCGCGGTGAGGGACGTACCTCGCTGTTGCCGATGCAGATCAGTTTCGCTCTCCAGCTCTATCAGGGATGTCGGTCGCGCCCGACGATCAGCAGCCGTCTCAGCCTTGCTGCGGGTCGTCTCCGCTGGACGGCGGACGAGGGACGGGTGGACGCGATCCGCCATCTTGCGCGCGTCGCCCAGAGTATGTCACCAGCTGAGCGCGGATGAACGGCAACGAGGAGTGGGCACCGACGTTGATCCGCCTCAGCCGCAACCAATCGACTTCGTGAAGGTCGTTGACGCCTCGTACGACGGTGAACCCGATGGACAGCTTCGCGCGCCGTGCCGCCGCGAGCACTTGGACCGAGTGGGCACCATCCGGATAGGCCACGGCTCGCGGCGCTTCTCCCACCTCACGCTCCATGTCCGCCATGGAGCCCTCCAGCTCCTCGCGCAGCTGGAGGGCTGATACTCGCGAGAGCAGCGGATGGGTGCGTGAGTGGGAGGCCAGCGTCACGCCCTCGTCGGCCAGTCGCCGGAGCTGTGGCCAGTCGAGCACTGCGCCCGGTGCGGAAGGAACGGAAAGCTCACTCGTGATCTGCTCGACCAGGTCCATGGCTGACTCGTGTGGCAAGGACTTGACCCGTCGCTTGAGCAGGGCGTAGGCGTTGGCTCGGTCTCCACCGGTCCGCAGGGACAGGCTGCCGAACGACTCATCGCCCACGACCACGGATCGGTCGGTGACCTGTAAGGCGTGATAGAGGCGATCCCACCAGAAGCTGCGCGACGGGTCTCCCGGGTACGCGGTGGGTACGAAGAGCGTCACCGGCAAGCCGAGGCCTCGCAGCACGGGCCAGGCATGCTGAGCGAAGTCCTGGTAGGCGTCGTCGAACGTGATCATGACCGAACGGGGAGGGATCGCCCGACCGCTCTCCTGGACAGCCATCAAGTCGTGCAGCGAAAGCACTCGACGTCGGGAAGCCAGATACCGCATCTGCTTTGCAAAATCGGCCGGCTGGGCACTGATCAAGCCCGGGTCGAGGTGTTGCCGCGCTGCTGGCTCGTCGACCCGATGGTACGTCAAGGCCGCGAGCACGTCGACGCGTCCCTGGTGAAGGCCGTCAAGGATGCCCATCATCCGCGCCGACGCGGGGCTGCTCACCGCTGCCGCCACGATCCGGCGTCCGCGACTCCGAACTCGGCTGAGACCCATCGCGTCGTTCACCCCGCCTGCATCAACCTTCCGAGCCGTTCCGTGAGGCGCAGGTTCTCGCGATAGTCGATGGGTACGTCGACCACGGCCGGACCGTCCACGGCAAGGGCACGCATCAGCGTGGGATAGAGGTCCGCAGAGGATCCGGGACGGAAGCCGGCGATGCCGAACGACTCCGCGTAGCGCACCAGGTCCGGGTTCCCGAACTCCACCCCGAACGGGCGGCCGAACTCGTTGCGCTGCTTCCAGTCGATGAGGCCGTAGCCATCGTCGCGCCAGACTACGACCGTGATGTTCGCTCCGACGCGCTTGGCCGTTTCCAGCTCCTGGCTGTTCATCAAGAAGGCGCCGTCGCCGGTCAGCGCCACCACCTTTCGCTGCGGGTGGATCAGTTTCGCGGCGATGGCGCCGGGCAGGCTGATACCCATGGCCGCGAAGCCGTTGCTGATGATCACGGTGTTGGGCTCGTAGGCCTGGTACAGGCGCGCGATCCAGACCTTGTGCGCACCCACGTCGCTGATGACGATGTCGTCCGGCGCCAGCGCGCGACGCAGGTCGGCCACGGCCTTTTGGGGGCGGATCGGCCAGCCGTCATCCTGCTCGTAGGCGCCCAGCTCCGCGAGGACCGCCTGGCGCAGGTCGACGTGTCGCTCCGCCGTACTCTGATGGCCAGGCCCGAGCGCCTTGAGCAGGCGCTCCAGGCTGCCCCCGATATCCCCCACCAGCTCGACTTCCGGCCCGTACGAAGCGTCGATCTCGGCGGGCTGGGTGTCGATGTGCAGGATGCGCGCCCTGCGCTCCGCATTCCACAGGGCCGGCGCGTACTCAACCGGGTCATAGCCGATACAGATGACCAGGTCGGCCTGCTCGAAGCCGCTCAGCACATGGTCGCGAGCCTGGATGCCCACGGCCATGAGCGACAGGTGATCGCGATCATCGATGGCGCCCTTGCCCATGAAGGTGCCCGCCACTGGGATGTGCAACGCCTCCGCCAGCCGGCGCAGCTGGGGCGACGCGCGCC
>JALZLU010000149.1 GCA_030858685.1 Chloroflexota bacterium
CTCGGGACCGATGATGGTGGCAAGGATGTCCTCTCCTCGCTCATCTACGGAGCTCGCGTGTCGCTCATCGTGGGCTTCGCGGCGGCCGCCATCGCGCTCGTCATCGGCGGCCTCGTCGGGATCGTGGCTGGCTACCGCGGCGGGTGGATCGGATCGTTGCTGATGCGGATCACCGATTTCTTCCTCGTCATTCCTGACCTGGCGCTCCAGATCGTGCTCGTGGCGATCATCGGTCCCTCGCTCGGCACGATCATCCTGGTCATCGGCGCATTGGGCTGGACGACCACGGCTCGGCTGGTTCGCTCGCAGACGCTGACCGTGCGGGAGCGCAAGTTCGTCATGCGCGCCCGGGCGATCGGTGCCGGGGACGCCCATATTCTGCGTCGGCACATCATGCCGGCGGTCCTGCCGCTGATGCTGGCCAACATGGTCCTCGTCATCAGCCTGGCCATCCTTTCGGAGTCGACGCTCGCGTTCTTGGGGCTCGGGGACCCGACCGTCATCAGTTGGGGCCAGATGCTCAACTTCGCGTTTGACCGCGGTGCGGTCAGCGCCGGAGCATGGTGGGCCCTCATCCCGCCGGGTCTGGCCATCGTGTGGGTGGTGCTGGGCACGACGCTTCTCGGTACGGCGCTGGAGGACGCGCTCAATCCACGACTCAAGCGCCACCACCTCGAGGCGCCTGGGACCGATGTCGCCCGCGACCGAGTCATACCCGTGTCGGATGCGCCGCGAGTCGCCGATGCCACCGCCCCGATCCTCCGCGTCCGGGACCTCTCGATCGAGTTCGACGCCCCCGGCGGACCGCTGCGGGCGGTCGACCAGGTGAGCTTCGACCTGCATCGCGGCGAGACGCTCGGCCTGGTGGGGGAGTCGGGCTGCGGCAAGACCACGACGGCGCTTGGCATCCTTCGCCTGCTGCCGCCCGGCGGCCGCGTCGTGTCCGGCAGCGTCTGGTTCGACGATGAGGACCTCCTCTCGCTGGATGGGCGGGCGCTGCGCGCGTTTCGGTGGACGCACCTCTCGCTCGTCTTCCAGGGAGCCATGAACGCGCTCAACCCGGTCAGCCCGGTAGGCGACCAGATCAGCGAGGCGGTGCGCCTGCATGCGCCCGGTACGAGCAGGGAGGTGGGGGCGCGCCGAGCGGCTGAGCTTCTCGAACGGGTCGGGATCGGTCGCAGACGTGCGGGCGAGTACCCGCACACCTACTCCGGCGGCATGCGGCAGCGCGCCATGATCGCCCTGGCGCTGGCATGCGACCCCGACGTCATCATCGCCGATGAGCCGACCACGGCGCTCGACGTGATGATTCAGGCCCAGATCCTGGAGCTGCTGGGCGGGATCGCCCGCGACTTCGGGATGGGTATCATCCTGGTCACCCACGATCTCGGTGTCGTCGCCCAGGTCTGCGATCGGATCGTGGTCATGTACGGCGGAGGCGTGGCCGAGGAGAACGACGCCGCGACCACCTTCCGCGCGCCGCAGCATCCGTACACGCAGCAGCTGCTGCAATCGTTTCCCGACGTGGCGCACCCCGACCGTCCGCTACGGGGGATTCCCGGGGCGCCGCCGCGCCTGGATGCCATGCCCCCCGGCTGCCGTTTCGCCCCGCGCTGTCCGCATGCCTTCGACCGCTGCCCTACAGAGCGACCGCCCGAGTACCCGACCGATGGTGGACGGGCGGCCTGCTTTCTGCTCGATACGGCGGAGCCCGGCCGGTGACCGATGCGCTCCTCCGAGTCGAGGATCTCGTCAAGGAGTTCCCTGTCCGCAACACTATCGGTGACTGGTTGCGGCGTCGCGGCGCGCCGCCGGTGCGAGCCGTGGACGGGATCTCGTTCGATCTCCACGCCGGCGAGGTGATCGCGCTGGTTGGCGAGTCCGGCTGCGGCAAGACGACGACGGGCAACCTGCTGATGGGGCTGGTGCGGCCGACCCGGGGCCGTGTGATGCTCGATGGCGAAGAGGTCGGCGCGCTCTCCGGCCGTGGGCTCCAGCGCCTGAGACGCCGAGTGCAGATGGTCTTCCAGGACCCGTACGAGTCGCTCAATCCGCGCATGACCGTGGCCGAGATCGTGGCCGAGCCGCTGCGCGTGCATCGCGTGGCGCCAACCCGGGCCGAGCTGCGGGCACGCGTGGCGG
>JALZLU010000150.1 GCA_030858685.1 Chloroflexota bacterium
GGTTCCCGCCTGGAAGTCGCTCACCAGACGATCGACCGCCGCTCCCCAACCCTCGATCTTGACGCCCGTCTGCCCCGTGGCCACGAAGACGGCCGGCAGCCCGGCGGCCACGGCCGCGCGGCGCAGTTCCAGCGAGACGCTCATCTTGCCGGTGGCGCAATCGGTCCCCACGGTCAGCACCACGCGCGTCCCCGGTCGGTGCTCGCGTCGTCGCGACACATCGAGGAAGTCCGGCGGGCGGCGGTGGTCCACCAGCTCCACACCACGCCCTGCGGCGGCAGCCACAAACTCCGGGTCATCGCCCACGAACTCGTGCAGCCCGGAGACCACGTCCAATCCAGCCTCGATGGCGGCCAGGATGGTGCGCCGCCAGTCCGGCGGGATGCGGCCGCCCTGCGGCGCGATGCCGATGAGCAGGGCGGTCGGGCGTCGGGGCAGGGCCTGCTCAAGGGTCGCGACGACGGGGATGTCGTAAGGGTCGCCCAGCCATTCGCGGACGTTGCGACCAGCTCGGGTCGAGTCGAGCACGGCCACCACGGGGTCGCGCCCGTAGCGGATGACCCCGATGGCGGTCTTGGAGGCCAGCTCCCCGAAGGCACCCTCGGCCAGGACGACGTAGCGGCGGCGATCGGCGGAGGGTGGCGTGGACACCCCTAGAGTCTACGGAGTCTGCTGCCTCCGTCCGGCCAGGTCCACGCTCGGCCGCTCGAACGCGGTCCGACCAGCCGATCCGGATACGCCTCTACGCACCTTGGGTCGGGGCGAGCAGCTCGTGCGTCAATCCAGTAGCGAGCCGATCCTGGAATCGGACCTCCGTCCAGCCGTGGGCGACGACCAGTACATCGTGGACGGCGAGCGAGCACAGAGTCCACACAACGTCACGGGCGCTTTCGACGGTGACATCGGGGCGCAGGTGCCCCTCCTCCGCCAAACTGCAGCGCGGCCCGGCGCGATAAAGTTCCAGACCCGCGTGCATCGGGCAAAGCAAGCCCGACCCGAGCGTGGATCGGGCCGATCAGGGCGAGATTGGTACCGCATACCGGATTCGAACCGGTGATCTCCGCCTTGAGAGGGCGGTGTCCTGGGCCTCTAGACGAATGCGGCGAGGGACGCCGTGGATTATAGCAATGGAGCGACCGCCGAGCCTACAGGCGGTGCACCTCCAGGAACGTCCTGATCGCGTCGGCCGCCCCTTCGTGGGCTCGCTCGCCCACCACCAGCCCGAAGTGGGAGTGGTCAGGAAGGTGCTGGTACCCGGCCCCCAGCCACTCAGCCAGGCGCTCGCTCTCCGCCGCCGGGAAGAGGCGGTCCGCCCCGCCGCCCAGCACCAGGGCAGGGATGCCTTCCAGCGCCGTCCGTTCGATCGGGACGCCGGCCAGCATCTGACGTCGCGCGGCACCCGACTCAGCCCCCATGAGGTGCTGGATGCGTGAGACGTCCGCCTCGGAGAGGTCCGGATCCTGACGCCGGATGTGATCGACCGGTCCGGCCCAGCCGATGAGCTCCTGGCGGAAGGTCGCGGGCACCAGCCGTACCACGTGCGCTGGCGGCTCGGGACGGATGGGCTTGGGCAGCGCGGGACTGATGAGGACCAGTCCCAGCGCCTCATGCGACTCGGCCAGCTTCAGGGCAAGGAGCGCACCAAGGCCGTGACCGACCAGCACGGCCGGCCTGCCCAGTGCCTCCAGGCCGGCCCGCGCGTCGGCGAGGTACGAGTCCATGTCCAGGGACGCCAGATCGGCCGTCTCGGACCAGAAGTGCGCCCGCAGGTTGAGGGCGTGACCTTCCCAGCCGCGCTGCGCGAAGTAGGAGAGATAGCGCTCCCAGAGCCACGATCCGCAGAGCTCCCCGTGCAGCAGGTAGAGCGGTTTCCGGCGCGAGCGCCGCTCAGGCAGCCAGGACTCGACGTACAGGCCCCGCTCGGCGATGACGATCTCGTCCTTCCGGACCGGCCGGGATGGCCGGGGCTCGACGGCCTCGTCCAGGATCTGTCCGGCGCCGCCGCCCATGTGGCCGTCTCGCAAGGTCGACTCCTACTGCTCGAGTGGGTTGAAGAGCAGCCCGGTCGGCGCCTTCGGATGAAAGTAGGTCGATTTCTGTGGCATGACGCCGCCCGCGTCAGCGACGCGCAGGACGGCCGATATCGGGGTCGGGTCGAGCAGGAGGGCCGTCGCGCCGGACTCGGAGGCGATGGAGACCGCGGCCGCGGCGTCCTTGACGTAGGTCACACGGCGGCCACTGGCCAACTCTTCAGGTCCGATGCCGGCCAGATGACCGAGCGCCAAGGCCAGCAGACTGGTGTCCAACCAACGAGCCGCCTCGGGTAGAGCGGCATCGACCAGTGGCGCGAATGCTTCTCGACGGACGGTCAGCAGGGCCACCCCGTCCGGACCGTGATGACCGAACCGGCCGCTCCCCTGGTCCGTGGCCGGCGCCGTCAAGCGGCCCCGCAGCTGATCGGCATCCGCCAGTCGCTCCACGTGGAAGAGCTCGCTGGCGGCTGCCAGAAAGCCGGCGTCACCGATCGACGGGGTCAGGTCCTGGACGACGCGGTGCGTGGCCAGGGGGGCCGGGGCGGAGTCGACGGCATAAAGGAGAGCCAGCACGTAGTCGTACGCCGGGTCGCTTTCGCAGGCCCGACGCTGACCGCGCTCACCGCCGTAGCGCAGCGCCGTCTCGTAACGATGGTGTCCGTCGGCGATGGTCAGGGGGCCGCGCTCGACGACCTCCAAGAGCCGGCGCACCACGACGGCAGGACCGTCGTCTCCTTCGGAGGGACCGGCCGCTCCTTCACCAGCGGCAGGCGCCGCCCAGAGTCGGTGCTCGACGCCAGAGCGATCGATGGCCTCAGCGTCGGGGGGAGCCGCTGTCAGGGCGTCCAGCAGGCCCCCCGTGTCGGGCTGCTCGTGGACGAGGACGACCGGACTCAGATTCGTGCCCGTCGCGCGCAGCAGCTGGTAGCGATCCTCCTTGGGGCCGCTCATGGTCCGTTCATGGGGGCGCACGCCGCTTCCAGGCTCAAGGGTCTCCAGGCGCAGGCGGACCATGAAGCCGCGGGCAGCTCTCGGATCGCCCGTGGCACCGTCCGGGTAGCTCATCTCGTGCACGTAGATCGATGGCCAGCGGTCCTTGGCCAGCACGCCCTCACTGCGCCATGACGCGAGATCACGCGCAGCCTGTCGGTAGCGCGCATCGTCAAGACCCGCCACCGCGCCAGCAGGTGGCGCGGGCGACTCCAGACGCACAGCGTTGTAGGGATGGCGCCTCAGCAGCTCGACCTGTTCCGCGCGATCGATGACGTCGTACGGCGGACATAGCACCGCCGAGAGGTCGGGAACATGCCGGGGTTGGTAGCGGAGGGCTCGGAAGGGGCGCAAGATGGGCACGTCGCCAGATGGTAACTCCGTCACAGGGATGCAACTTTCGCGGTGACCGGTGCGTCTAGCCCGGTAGCCGTGTGGCGATGCCCGCGGGATCACGTCCGTCGCCATCCATACCCGAGGTTCCATGACGCGTCCCGGGGGATCAGCGAACCGCGCCCTGCTTGGACTCCTTCCGCGCGCCCTGTTCCTGGCCACCGCGACGGTGCTCACGGTCATGAGCCCCGTCGCGCATCAAGCGGCGCCCGTGCTGGCCGCCTCTCCTGAAGCGCAGCCAGCCTCCGGCATCGTGATGACCGCCGAGCCGATGCTCGATGGAAATGCCCGTCCGGGCGCCTGGTCCGCCGTGCGGGTGAGCGTCGAGAACGATGGGCCAGCAGTGGATGGCGAGCTGCGCATCAGCAGCGCCGAGCAGGGCAGCTCCTCGTACGGCATCGCCGTCCAGCTCGCTTCGGGGGCGCGCCAGGATCACATCCTCTACGGCCAGCCGGGCTTCTTCGGGGCGCGCTTCGTTGTCACGCTGGTGAGTGGCGGATCGATCCTTGGCCGGCAGGAGGCACCCGTCACGACGAGTGAGGTCGGGTCATCCAGCGTCTTCGTCATCGCCGAGCGTCCCGAGGAGCTCGTAAGGGACATCCGTGCCGCGGTCACGTCGCCCAACCAAGCCCGACCCGTCGTGGTGGCCATCACTCCAGAGGATCTCCCGCCGCGCGTCGAGGCATGGGCGGCGATGGACCGTCTGGTATGGCAGGACATCGACTCGACGCGCCTGGGCAGCGAACAGCTGGAGGCGCTGCGCACATGGATCGCCCTGGGCGGACAGCTAGTCATCGTGGGCGGTTCGACCGGTGCCACCACGATGGGCGCCTTTCCCGCCGAACTCCTGCCCTACCAGCCATCTCGGTCGGTGGATGTGCCCCTGTCGGACTTGGCGGAGTTGTTGGGGACGCTGCCCGCGGGGGCCACGCCGTTGCCCGCCGTGGCAGGCACCCTCGAGCGGGGCACGACCCTGGGCCGCAGCGGCGACCAGGTCATCGCCGCTCGAACGGCTATCGGCCAAGGCTCCGTGGGCCTCATCGGTATCGATCCCTCGACACCCTGGCTGGCCGGGTCGCCACTGGCAGACGCGCTATGGGGTCGAGCGCTGCCCGCGACCGGTGGTCTCCACCTCAACCCCCTGGTGACCCAGGACGACGGGTTCCTGGTGGGCACGCTGAACAACCTGCCCTCCGTCCAGCTGCCGCGCGTGGATCAGCTGTTCCTGCTGCTGTTCGGCTACATCGCCCTCATCGGGCCGGCCAACTACCTGATCCTGAAGCGGCTGGATCGCCGCGAATGGGCGTGGCTCACGATGCCCGCCATGGTCCTGGTCTTCGCCTTCGTCGCCTATGGGCTTGGCGTGTCGCTCAAGGGCACGGAGGTCATCGTCAACGAGCTTGCCGTGGTGCGCGGATCGGCCGGCACGGACCGCGGCGTGGGCCAGGTCTACGTGGGTGTCTTCTCGCCCAACCGCGCCACGTTCGACGTGAAGGTCGGTGGTTCAGCTCTCATCTCCAACCCGGTGAGCCTCCAGCAGGATCGCGGTGAGCAGCCCATCGACGTGCTCTTCGGCGATCCGGCCAGCCTGCGCGACTACCAGGTCGGGTTCGGCGTCCTGCGCGGATTCCGCGCGGAGGCATCGGTGGCGACGCCCCGCATCGAGGCCGACCTGAGCCTCGTGGGGGACCGGCTCCAGGGCACGCTCACCAACGCTTCCGACATGTCGCTCGATCACGTCAGCCTCGTCTTCGGCAACGGTGTCGAGGTGCTGTCGGCCATGGCGCCCGGTGAGGCACGGTCGGTGGATTTCGATGCGGTGACCGCCGATGCCTTCTCGCAGCAGCTCGCGGAGCGGCTCTTCGGACAGGCCAGGCCGCGCGATGCTGACGCGGCACGAACGCTGTACACCCGCCGGGCCGTCATCCAGCAGCTGAGCGGCGGCTGGGACTCGGGCTCCAAGCTGGCCGGCGGGGCGGCCGGCGAGGGCCCGGTGGTCCTGGCCTGGCGCTCAGGTGGCGCCCTGGAGATCGACGTCGGGGTCGGCGCGGACAGGGTCGGTGAGACGCTCTTCGTTCTGCCAGCGCGTGCCACAGCCTCCGGGCCCGTAGTCTTCGCCGGGGATCTCTTGCGCCACTCCGTCGTCGCGGCCGACGCGTTGGAGACATACGAAGAGCCCAACGGTTTCTACCTCAGTCGCGGCACGATGACGGTCGATTACCGTCCCGTCGGCTTCGAGGGCGAGTTCCAGGTGGAGGGCCTCGCACTGAACCTGTCGCAGGACGGTGGTCGCCCGGTGGCGGGCGACGGACAGGCGCTGGAGCCGCTGCCCGAGGCGGAACAGCCCGATCAGGACGACCCGTTGGACGATGCGGCTGGACCTGGTGCCGAGGAGCCGGATCCGGACGATCCCCTGCAGCCCGACGATGACTTCGAGCGGGCCCAGTTGCCCCACCTGCAGCTCTTCGACCGCGCTGCCGGCCGCTGGGTCGAGTTCGAGACCATGACGCGGTTCACGACGTACAGCGTCGCCTCCCCGGAGCGCTACGTCGATGCTTCAGGGACCTTTCGCGTCCGCTTCGTCAACCGACTCGGCGAGGAGTCCGCCAGCTACTTCTCGCTCCAGGCCAGGCTCCAGGGCACGGTCCAGTGACCGCGGCGCTGAGCACCCGGGGGCTGGTCAAGCGGTACGGCCGCACCCTGGCCGTGGCGGGCGTGGACCTGGAGATCGCCCCCGGAGAGATCTTCGGCCTGGTCGGTCCCAACGGGGCGGGCAAGACGACCACCATCCGGATGCTCGCGACGCTGCTGCCACCGTCGGCTGGAGAGGCCGAGATCTGCGGCTACGACATCGCCCGTCAGCCGGACTCCGTTCGCCGCGTGATCGGCTACATGCCGGACACCTTCGGCGTCTATGACGACATGCGCGTCTGGGAGTACCTCGACTTCTTCGCACGCTGCTACGGCATCTCCGCCGCCCGGCGTCGCCAGATGGTGGGCGACCTGCTGGACCTGGTCGACCTGGCGGACAAGCGTGACGACTACGTGCAGGCACTCAGCCGCGGTATGCAGCAGCGCCTCTGCCTGGCCCACGCACTGGTCCATGATCCGCAGGTCCTGCTCCTCGATGAGCCGGCCTCGGGACTCGACCCGCGCGCTCGCATGGAGCTGCGCGAACTCTTGCGAGAGCTGCGCTCCCTAGGCAAGACCATCGTCATCAGCAGCCACATCCTTCCTGAGCTGGAGGAGCTGTGCACAGCGGTGGCCATCATCGATCGCGGCCGGGTGCTGGCGGCTGGTCCGGTCGACCAGATCCAGGCACGCTTCCGACAGGGTTCCGTGGCACGCGCCCGCGTGCTGGGCGACGCGGAAGCGATCGTCGCCGCACAGCGATTCCTTGCCGCCCAGCCCGAGGTCGCCTCGGTGGAAATCCTGCCCGACGGCCGGCTGGAGCTGGCGCTGCCGGGCGACGAAGAGGCTTCGGCCGTGCTGCTCGCCCGCATCGTGGGCAGCGGGCATCGCTTGGCGTCGTTCGCCCCCGCCGCCAGTGACCTCGAGGAGCTCTTCCTGCAGATCACCGCCGTCGACGAGGAGACTGCGGCATGACCGGCGAGGGGCTGCCTCAGCGAACCGCCTCGCGCGTTCCGGACGGGGTGCGCAGCTTCTGGGCAGGCATCTCCGCGGTGAGCGCCAAGGAATTGCGCGGGCGCATGCGGGGCCGGCGCGCCTTCGTGGTGGTGACCATCTATCTGCTGCTCCTCAGCCTCTTCGCCCTGGGCGTTTACCAGCTACTCCAGGAGAATGCCGCCCAACAGGCCCGTTTCTCGGGCGGCGGTTTTCCGGGCGGCTTCCCTGAGGACGGGTTCTCGGGCAGTTTCGTGTCGGGTCCCGTGTCCGCGGAGATCGGTCATGCCCTGTTCAGCGGCATCGTGGTCGTGCAGACCCTGCTCATCCTCGTCCTGGCGCCGGCCTTCACCAGCGGCGCCATCTCCATGGAACGGGAGAAGCAGACCCTGGAATTGCTCATCACCACACCACTCAGCACGCTGGGCATGGTCGTGGGAAAGCTCTTCTCGGCGCTCGCCTACCTCTTCCTGCTGGTCGTCGCGTCCATCCCGCTGATGAGCATCGTCTTCGCCTTCGGCGGCGTCGGACCCGAGGACCTCGTGCGAGCCTACCTGCTCCTCTTCGCCGTCGCCTTCGGTGTGGGCGCCGTCGGCCTGTTCATGTCCGCCCTCATCGGCCGGACACAGGTGGCCACGGTCCTGTCGTATGTGATCGTGCTGGGCCTGACCATCGGGACGGCCATCTTTCATACCTATCTGGTGGCCACCAGTCCGAGGGTGGACGAGGGGGGTTTCGTGGCCATCGAGGAGCGCCATCAGGCGCCAGAAGCACTCCTCTGGTTGAACCCGCTGGTGGCCGACATGGACCTGATCTGCATCACCGCCCCGAGCGGGAACCACTTCACCTGCTCCTACATCTCGCTCATCACCGGCCGGCCCTACTTCGGCGACTCGTTCGGGCCGCAAGGCGGCCCCGCCGGCATGGAGTGCCGGCCGAATGGAGAGTGCTTCCCGGTCGACGATGGGTTCATCGTGGAGGACCCGGGCGAGCTCGATGCGGGCGTGGGTGCCGTCGTCGCCGAGGAGGAGCTGGAGCTCGGCTTCGCGCGTGACACGTTCTGGCCGCGCACGGCCAGTACGTTCCTGGCGCTGGGCGTCACGCTGACCCTGCTGTCGACGCAACTGATCGCCCCATCCCGGCGTCTCCGACGGCGCCACCATCCCGAGCGTGGCCCTGCCGACGATGCTATCGAGTCCCCTGCCGAGGTGCAGCCATGAATCCCACTCCCTCCGACACCAGCGATGCGGCGATCCTTCGACTGCGCCGTGGTCTGCGACCCTACCGGCGCCGCCTCTGGCTCCGCCGGCTGGTGCGCGACGGGACACGAGTCGCCGCGGTCGTCGCAGCGGCCGGCCTGGTGCTTGCCGGAGCGGCTCGGGCAATGCCGCTCGAGTGGGCTCCGCTGGGCGGCGCGATGCTGGTCATCGCCGGCCTGCTGGCGCTGCTCATCGACGCCGCACGGGTGCGACCCACGCTTGTCGAGACGGCGATGGCGCTGGACGCCGAGCAGGGTCTGAGCGATCGGCTGGCGTCGGCCCTGGCCCTGGCCGAACGTGCTCGGGCGGATGGCCCGGACGCGGAGCGCCAAGAAAGTCTGATCGGGCTGCAGCGCGAGGACGCACTGCGCAGCCTGGCCGCCGCCGACCAGAGCGCGTTCCGTCCGCGCGCCCCTCGCCGGGCACTGTGGTCGGCCGTCCTGTGCGCCGCGTTGATCGTGCCGGCACTGGTACTGCCCAATCCACAGTCCGCCATCCTGGCCGCGCGCGGAGAGCAGCGGGACGCCGCCGAGCAGCAGGCGCGCCGTCTGGACCAAACAGCGGATCGTCTGGGCACCGGGCGAGAGAGCCCTGACCCACGGGCGGATGTGGCCGAGGAGTTGCGCCGCCTGGCCAAGAGCCTGCGCGACCGGCCCGAGGATCTGGGCGATCAGCTGGCTCGACTCGGCTCGATGGAGGATGCGCTGCGCAGCCGGCTCGAGCCGGGCGCCGAGCAGCGCGCGGCGGCCATGACCTCCCTGGCACGTTCCCTCAGCCAGCTGGCCACCGGCAGCGATTCCAACCCGGAAGGAGATCCAGAGGAAACTGCCAAGGACCTTGACGAGATGGCCGATGGGCTTGATGACAAGAGCGACGCCGAGCGCGCCGAGCTGGCACGTCGCCTGGCGGAGTTGGAGCCAGTGGCGCGCCAGGCAGGTCCCGAGGCCCGTGGCGCGCTACACGATGCCGCGAGTGCCTTGGCCCGCGGCGACACCACGGCGGCACGAGAGGCACTCGCCAAGTTGGGCGACGCCCTGGAGCGAGGACAGCGACAGATCGATCTGAACCGCGACCTGGCGCGCGCGGCGAACGATGTGCAGGACGCCCGACGCGCACTCGCCGGCGGTGAGCCGACGACAGGCCAAGGCGGTCAACCGCCCGGGCCAGGCTCCAGCGGGCAGCCGGGGTCGAGCCCCGGCCCGGGATCCAGCGCAGGCCCGGGTCAGCCCGGCTCGAGCGGTCAGCCGGGGTCGAGTGGACAGCCGGGGCAACCAGGACAGCCTGGCCAACCGGGACAGGGCGGTCAGCCTGGCCAACCGGGACAGGGCGGTCAGCCTGGCCAACCGGGTCAGGGCGGTCAGCCTGGCCAACCGGGTCAGGGCGGTCAGCCTGGCCAACCGGGTCAGGGCGGTCAGCCTGGCCAACCGGGTCAGGGCGGTCAG
>JALZLU010000191.1 GCA_030858685.1 Chloroflexota bacterium
GCCGGGTCGGCACCACAGGTGGGCACGACCAGCCGGCCTGAGGCGTCTTCCTCGGCGAAACGGTACGGATCGAGCGTGGATGGCGACTGCGGAAGTCCCGCCAGCAGAGACGCCTCAGCCGGCGTCAGCTCAGCCATCGCCTTACCGAAGTAGACAGCGGCGGCGGCCGAGATGCCATACGCTCCGTGGCCGTAGAAGATCTGGTTGAGGTACGCCGTGATGATGCGCTCCTTGCCCACTTCGGGGCCATTCGCGTCGACCACGAAGTTGGTCAGGTTGTAGGCCTGGATGATCTCCTTGGCCTTGCGCAGCAAGGTATCGGAGCCCGGCGCCAGGACGTCGGCCGGCAGCAGCCCCACCTGCGGTGCGCGCACGAACTGCTGGGTGATGGTCGAACCGCCGCCGCGATCGCCGCCGCCGCCGAGCACATCGGCCACGGCTGAGGCGATGGCGTTGGGGTCGTAGCCCTCGTTGGACCAGAACGAGCGGTCCTCCACGGCGGTGGTGGCATCCAGCACCAACTCGGGAACCTCCTCGAAGGCCACCACATCACGTCGCTCGGCCTGGAAGCGCGCCAGTTCGACGGTTCCGGTGCGGTCATAGACGACCGTGGGCTGTGCGAAGCGCAACTGCTCGAAGCGGCTCACGTCGGGTAGATCGGCGGCCAGCGCCGCGAGCGTGGCCGAAGCCGTTCCGCCAGCCACCACGCCGCCACCGGCGAAGACGACAGCGATGCCCAGGACGACCAGGCCCAGGAAGACGGGCACCATGCCACCGCCGCGCTTGGGCGCGGGCCGGCTCAGGGCACGGGCGAGCGCCACGCGGGCGGCCAGCGAATCGGAACCTGTGCGGCCCCTGGTGGGACGGATGCGTCGGGGTTGTGCTCTATATGCCACGTTTCTCGGATGATGACGGAGAACGGTCCGGGGTGCTCCCGGACCTCATACCCTACTACGCCTTCGCGGGCCCTCCGGATGACCCGACGGTCATGGGGGAGTGAGGCGCTGCAGCAGCTGCTGCAGGCGGGCCACCATGCGGCCAGCCGTCCCGCCATTACCGTTGCGCCCTCGGTGAGAGGCGTCTTCCGCCGCTGAAAAGGCAGCTCCGTCGCCCTCTCCGGCAGCCGCTTGGACCAGGTCGTGCGCAGCGCGCAGGTCGCGTTCCACCTGGAGCCTCACGCGGTAGAGCACCTCCCATTCGTCCCATGAGATGACCAGGCCGGCCAGCTCTTCGTCTACCTCCTGCACATCGCGGATGGCCTGATCGATGGCCTCCGCCGTGTCGCCGTCGCTGGCCGCGATGGCCGCATGGACCGATCCGTCCATGGCCGAGCGCGCGGCGCCCGCATCGGCACTGCCCGCGGTATCCGAGTCCGCGCCGTCGGCGGTGGCGGTAGCCGTCGCTCGCGAGACATGGCGCACCGATCCGATGCGCCCGGCGATGGCCGCTAGACGGTCCTCGATGCGCTGCCCCTCCTTGCCCGCGGTCAGGTACGCAGCCGTGAAGGGAAGCCGCGAGGCGATGGCTGCCCGGGCGCGCGCGACGGTCTCGGACTTGCCCAGGATGGAAACGTCCGACGGGTAGACGAGGATCTCCAGGTCGCGCGCGCTCATCATCGCCAGATCGTCCGGCACGAGGCCGTTCACACCGGTCCCTCCCGCCCAGGCCAGCGCCTTGGCCGGCAGCGTCAGGGCACGCGGCGCCGCACGCGTCGCGACGTCGAGGCCGGCCGCGCGCAGGGCGTCGTAGAGTGCCGCGCTGACCGTGTCATAGCCCGACGGTTTGACGATGAGCGGCACGTGCGCTGTCTCCCAACGCTTGACCAGCGCCCGCAGCCGCCGCAGGGGAGCCTCCAGGAAGAGGAATGCCAGGACGCCGGCCAGCACGGGCGTGTAGAGGTACCCGCGCAGGACCTGCTTGACGAGTGCCACGCCGGCGGGGCGGCCGTCAGGGTCCTGGATGAGCAGGCCACCGATGCCGATGACCAGCGGCAGCACGACGGCGGCCACGACCATGCCCAGACGGATCCATGGCTCGAAGCCCTCGGGCGCCGGCACGGCGGCCACGAGTAAGGCGCCCACATCCGGGATGAGCACGCCCACGAGGACGGCCACCCAGGCCATCGAGCCAAGCGTGATGAGCGACAGCAGCAGCCGCCGTGACTCAGGCACCTGGCCGAAGAGCAGGATGGTGGCCCAGCCCAGGGCCGTGTTGAGGAAGCGGCCCAGGAACCGACCCGCGGCCGCGAAGATGGAGGCGAAGATGGCCATGAGCGAGGAGGCTAGTTGTCGCTCTCGCCCCTGCGTGGCGCCCCACGCGGCCGGGCCGTTTCAGCTCCGTTGCGGTCCGTCAGGATCAGGCTGCCGGGCTGCGGCCTCCTTCCGCCGCGACCAGTCGGTCGCGCAGCAGCCGCAGGACCTCCCTTTCTTCAGCGGTGGTGCGGGCGGCTTCAGACGATGCGCCCCTCTTGGTCGACTTCAGCCGCTCATCCGCCCGCTTGCGGGCCGTGCGCGCCATGGCTCCATCGAGGTAGGCCTCGATGATGGCCGGATGAACGTAGCACTGACGGCAGACGGCCGGCGTGTTGCCCAGGCTTTGCGCGACCTGCTCCACGGCGCGCACCACGTGGGAGCGCAACTCCCGCTCCGTCCCTGAGGCGGTGCCCTCCAGGGCTCGCAGGGCCTGCGCCGCCAGGACGGTGCCAGCCCAGGTGCGGAAGTCCTTGGCCGTGAAGGTCTGGCCCGTGATCTGGCGCAGGTACTCATTCACGTCCGTGGAAGTGACGTCCTGGACATCGCCGTGTTCGTCGATGTACTGGAAGAGTTCCTGGCCCGGCAGTTCCTGGCAGCGTCGCACGATGGCGGCCAGCCGCCGGTCGCGGATGTCGACCTTGTGGTCGCGGCCGGACTTGCCCCGAAACTTGAAAGTCACCTCCGAGCCTTCGATGACGGCGTGCTTGTCATGCAGCGTGGTCAGCCCGTAGGAGCGGTTGTCCCGTGCGTACTCGGCATTGCCGACGCGGATGAAGGTGATCTCAAGCAGCCGCACGATGGCGGCCAGGACCTTGTCACGCGGCACGCCGCGCTGCCCCATGTCCGACTCGACCCGGGCGCGGATGGCCGGCAGCGACTCGGCGAAGGCGATCGTCCGGTCGTACTTGGCCTCGTCGCGCACATCGCGCCAGCGCGCGTGGTATCGGTATTGTTTGCGGCCGCGAGCATCACGGCCGGTCGCCTGGATGTGCCCCGATACGACGGGCGAGATCCACACGTCTGACCAGGCGGGCGGGATGGCCAGGCGGCGGATGCGCGCCAGGGTCCGTCGGTCGCCCAGCAGAGTGCCGTCGGGACTTCGATAGCTCCAGCCTCGACCCGACCTGCGCCGGGTGATGCCGAGGCGACCATCACTGACATAGCGAAGCCCGGCCGCGCGAGCCGCTTCTTGCGGGTCCGGAGCAGAGGTCTCGACGGGCTCGGTAGAGGCGACCGCTGGGGCGTGACTCTTGCGACGAGACGGACGGGCGCTGGGCATGTCGTTGCAACGAGCCTAGCCACCCGTGGGCGCGTCATCGACCCCGCTCTTGGCGCCGGTCTTGCAGGCGTATCGCAAGGCATGCCGAAAGATGAGCCGCAGACCGGGCGATCGGCACGAGGCGTTGATGCCCTGCTCGCGGTATGCTTCCCCTCGTTGGTCGCGGCGACCGACAGGCAAACCACACCCAATACGACGCCCGGCGCTGGCCCCAGCCTGTCGCCAAACCAGTGGACGCCGCCGAGTCCACCGTGCTGCACACCTTCGAAGTGCCGCCCACGTCACACTTGATTCGTCCCTGCGCCCCAGCGTAGGGTCGGCCGCTTACTGGACGCGCCCCAGCGTGTCCGGCTGTTAGTCCTCCTGCGGTATGGGAGAGCTATCCGCGTGTCGCCGTTCCTCGCCGGGCATGAGTCACCCCCGTCACCACGTGCCCGCGCGGTGTCTGGCAGACAGGAGGCAAGTTCCTTGCCCGTTCACAACAAGGGCGCCCAGAGGGCGTCTCGTCGCTTTTCCATCGGGCCCATCTTGGTGGCCGTCATGGCGACGATCCTGGCCGTCGGTGGCGTCATCACTGACGCACAGCCCACAGAGGCCTCCAGCCAGAAGGTGGTCATCGTGGTAGGCCCCACGCATGGGTCGACCAATTCGTTCCGCAACACCGCGCGCGACGTCGCCCGCACGGCTCGCTCCTATGGCGCCCGGGTCGTGGAGGTCTATAGCCCCTACGCGACGTGGTCGCGAGTAAGGGAAGCAGCCAAGGGTGCGAACGTTTTCGTCTACCTCGGTCATGGCAACGGCTGGCCCAGCGCCTACGCGCCGAACCAGCCTTACACCAAGAACGGCATGGGCCTGAACAGCGCCGCCGGGCGAGGTGACTACAACACCAAGTACTACGGCGAGCACTACATCAAGAATGGCCTGAGGTTGGCCAAGGGCGCTGTCGTGCTGCTCATGCGCACCTGCTACGCCGCCGGCAACTCCGAAGGCACCAAGCCCAACTACTCCAAGTCCAACGCCCGCCAGCGCGTGGACAACTACGGTGCCGGGTTCCTGCGCACGGGCGCCAGCGTCGTCATCGCCGACATCATCGGCAACGTCGACTACGTCTTCCGAGGCCTCTTCCGGACGAACAAGACCATGCGCCAGATCTTCTGGAGCTCGCCGCGAGCGACCAAGCACTGGAAGGTCACCGTCAGGGGCGATCAGTCACCTGACTGGGCGCGAGGGATCCTGGACCCGC
>JALZLU010000295.1 GCA_030858685.1 Chloroflexota bacterium
GCGACGCGCGGAGATCGCCCGGACCCGTCGCCTGGACCTGCTCCCCGAGACCGCCGCCATCCGTGACAACCCGTCCTGGCGCGTGGCGCCGGCGCCTCAGGACCTGCTCGATCGGCGTGTGGAGATCACCGGCCCGACGGAGCGCAAGATGGCCATCAACGCGCTCAATTCTGGCGCGCGCGTCTGGCTGGCAGACCTGGAGGACGCCAACACGCCGCACTGGGACAACGTCGTGTCCGGGCAGGTCAATCTCGCTGACGCGGTCCGTCGGACCATCCACTTCACCTCACCGGAAGGCAAGGAGTACCGGCTTCGCGAGGACGGCCAGGTCGCGGTCATCGTCATGCGGCCGCGCGGCTGGCACCTCGATGAGCGGCATCTGCTCGTGGACAGCCGGCCCACGGTGGCCGCCCTGGTCGACTTCGGGCTCTACTTCTTCCACAACGCGGCGGAGCTCCTGGCGCGCGGCAGCAGTCCGTACCTCTACCTGCCCAAGATGGAGAGCCACCTGGAGGCGCGCCTCTGGGCGGACATCTTCCGCTACTCGGAGGAGCGTCTGGGCATACCGGGTGGGTCGGTCCGGGCCACCGTGCTCATCGAGACGATCACAGCGGGCTTCGAGATGGAGGAGATCCTCTACGAGCTGCGGGACTATGCGTCCGGCCTCAACGCGGGGCGCTGGGACTACCTCTTCAGCCTCATCAAGATCTTCCGCTCTGCTGGACCGGACTTCGTGCTGCCCGACCGCAACAGCGTGACCATGACGGCGCCCTTCATGCGCGCCTACACGGAGCTGCTGGTGCGCACCTGCCACAAGCGTGGCGCCTTCGCCATGGGTGGCATGGCCGCCTTCATCCCCAACCGCCGCGATCCGGAGGTGACGGAGCGTGCCCTTGCCAAGGTGCGGGCGGACAAGGAGCGAGAGGCCACCGACGGCTTCGACGGCTCGTGGGTGGCGCACCCGGATCTGGTGCCCGTCTGCCAGGAGGTCTTCGACCGGGTCCTGGGCGACCGACCGAACCAACTGGACCGCTTACGAGAGGATGTCCCGGCGGACGGCGCCGGACTGCTGGCGGTGTCCGAGACGCCCGGCGAGGTGACCGAGGAGGGTCTGCGCAGCAACGTGTCCGTGGCCATCCGCTATCTGGCGGCCTGGCTGGGCGGCAACGGCGCGGTGGCCATCAACGACATGATGGAGGACGCGGCCACAGCGGAGATCTCGCGCTCGCAGGTCTGGCAATGGGCTCACGGGTCCGTGCCGCTGGTGGGAGGCGGGGTCGTGACGCCGGAGCTGGTGCGCTCCATCGTGGCGGATGAGACTGCGAGCATCGAGGCGGAGCTTGGCAAGGAGGCGTTCGCGCAGGGGCGCTATCGGGAGGCACGCGCGCTGTTCGAGCAAGTCGCCCTGGAGGAGCCCTTCATCGAGTTCCTGACGCTGCCGGCCTACGAGCTGATCGCCTGAGCTTGTCCGTGATGCGGCGCGAGGCGCTCAGTCAGGCGGGCCTGCTAAGCCGGTACGCTGGCGATCTCGTCGGGCGAAAGCGATCGCAGGTACCAACTCGGGCTTCCGGCCTGCTCCACGACCTGGCCCGCCGGCACGATGAGCTCTGCCTGAAGGGCCTGGAACGCTTCATACGTCGCGTTGAAGCAGCGTGCTTCATCCTGAACCGCTTCATACCAGGCCGGACTGTGATGGGTGAGCACAGCCTTCCGTAACTCCGTGGCTCGCTTCAATGCAGCCTTTGCGGCGTTGAACCTGATGAAACTCAGCTCGATCTCGGTGGCATCGTCTGCCATGACGACCTCTCGGCTCTGTCGAGCCGCTTCGTTACGCGTCCGCCCCTCGGCGAACTGGCGTGATGACCATCCTCCGCCCCGGGTCTGAGACGAGAAAGGATACGGAAGTACCCTGCACATCCCCCTTCTGCACTAACCGGAAGCGTGCTCCGCTCGATCCGCCGTCGCACGCTCGGCAAGGACGCGCACGATGCCCCGAAAGATCAGGCCGTGGACCGGGTACAGCGCGTACCAGTACGCTAGCCCAAGCAGGCCCTTTGGCTCGAAGTAGGCCGTCTGGAGCAAGCTGCTTCCGGCCGCGGTCTCGACCACCTCGTACTGGAGCCAGGCACGCCCTGGCACCCTCATCTCGTTGCGCAGCCGCAAGAGTTCCGGTCGCCGAACCTCTTCTACACGCCAGAAGTCGAGCGCATCGCCTACCCGCAGGTGGTCGGGATCGCGACGCCCGAGGCGCATGCCGACGCCGCCAGCGGCGCGATCGACCAGGCCGCGGATCCGCCACAGGACATCCGCGTACGGCCAGCCGGCTCTCCCGCCAAGACGCTCCACCTCGGCGAAGACTCGTTCCCGCGGGGCCGCGATGGACCGCTGACGGCGTTCCACGATCAGCCCTTCACGCGAAGTGAGCGAGAGGCTCTCCTTGCCGGGGATGGCCAGAGCGTCGAACCAGGTCGACTCGAGACCACTTGGATCGCTTCGGTCGAGCGCCTGCTCCAGGGCCTCCAGATACGGCAGTGGTTGCAGGCCGAAGGTCGCGGCCGGACCGGGGTCGCGGACCACGACCTCGTTGCGAAGCCCCTCGATGAGCGGCCGCGCGACGCCCGACGGGATGGGCGAGACCAGACCGACCCAGTAGGAGCTCAGTCGTGGCGTGAGGACGGGCACCGGGATCATGATCCGGCGCAGGCCGCGCAGTCGGGCATAGGTGCGCATCATGTCGCCGTAGGACAGGACGTCCGGCCCGCCGATCTCCACGATGCCGATCACCTCTGGGCGTTCCAGGGCACCGACCAGGTAGTCCAGCACGTCCCGGATGCCGATCGGCTGACAGCGCGTGCCTACCCAGCGCGGCGTGATCATGATGGGCAGACGCTCCACCAGCGTGCGCACCATCTCGAACGAGGCGCTGCCCGACCCGATGACCACTGCCGCCCGGAATTCGGTGATCGGTACGCCGTGTGCCGCCAGCTCCGCCCCGGTGTCGTGGCGGCTGGCGAGGTGCTTCGACAGACCCACGGCATCGTCGCCCAGACCACCCAGGAAGATGATGCGGGAGACGCCCGCCCGCGCCGCTGCCTTGGCGAAGTTGCGCGCCGCATGTCGGTCGCGCTCGGCGAAGCCCTTCTCGCCGGCACCCATCGAATGGGCCAGGTAGTACGCCACCTCGACACCCTCGAGGGCTGGTGGCAGGCTGGATGGATCGAGCAGGTCAGCGGCCACGACCGTGGCGTCAGGGAAGCGCGCGGCGAGGGACCGCACGTCGCGGCTCATCAGCAGCAGATCGAGGCCGCGCTCCCGCAAGCGGCCCACGAGCCGTCCGCCGACATAGCCGCTGGCCCCGACGATGAGGATGCGCATCGAACGAGTATGCGGGCCCAGGCTGACTAGGCCCGCGGTCTTCTCCCAGACCGAGACTTGTTTGCCACTGGCGCTTGTGAACGGCGCCAGAGTCGGCCGCGCTAGGAGTCGCTCAGGGTCTTGAGCGCCGGCCAGGATCCCTTGGCGGTCTCGACGTCGGACTCCGAGGCGAGCAGGTAGCGCCAGCGGACATCGACTCCGTCGTCGGCGGTGACGTGATTCGCACAGCGGCGGGCAGCCTGGCGCTTGCCCAAGCGACCCTGATACTCACTCAAATGGTCCGTTCCTCCCGAGACTTGGCGCGGATAGCCTTCGTCGAAGCTTACCGCCACCCACTCTCGGCGCGACGAAGTCCGCCTGAGTCTCGCCGGCCCAGCGCGCAGGAGCAGCGCGACTCGCCACGAGGCGAGGTTGGCGACGAAGACCCCGGGAGGGCGTATTCACGCTGCGTCCCGAGGACGCCACGTCGAGTCCGTCGGGCGATGGGCGCCGGTAGGATGGTTCAAATCCACTGCCACTGATGCAGCTCGGGGAAGCGTGCGGAGAGTGACCGCACGTCGCGGCTCATCAGCAGCAGATCGAGGCCGCGCTCCCGCAAGCGGCCCACGAGCCGTCCGCCGACATAGCCGCTGGCCCCGACGATGAGGATGCGCAT
>JALZLU010000314.1 GCA_030858685.1 Chloroflexota bacterium
GGGAGGTCACGAGCGTGTCGAGCTCGCCGAGCGCCGCCCTTGCCGTATCGGCGATACGCCCCAGATCGCCGTCGGCGTCAGTCCCCCTTGCCTGGGCGGCCTCAGCGAGCACGACCACCGCGGTCACATGGTGCCCGACGATGTCATGCAGCTCGCGCGCGAGCTCGCCGCGCTCCAAAAGGCCCATCTGCTCCGCACGCTGGGTCTCGGTCACCCGCTCCAACTGGTCGGCGCGTGCCTGCTCCCTGCGGGTGCTGGCCTGGCTGCCCAGGCGGCGCCGACCGCCAAGCCGAGGAGCAGGCCAAGAGCGAGCATCGATCGCTGTGGTGCAAGCAGTAGCGGCACCAGCGGGATCCCCAGGCGCCAGTCCAGCGGTGCAGACGACGCACAAAGGAAGCCGGCGGCGGCGAGCAGGACCAGGGATGGCCCCACCAGCGCATTTCCCCCGCTCAGGTTCAGAACCTGACCGTCCACATACCCATACGTCGTCACCAGAGTCAGGCCTGTGACCGTGAGGGCAGCGATGGCAGTGGTCACCGGCAGCGGCAGCCGTCTGACCAGCAAAAGCATCGCGCTGGCCGTGGCGAACAAGAGCGTTTCCAGCCCGCGCGTCGCGGATGCGCCGAACACGGCAAGGACCGCCGCGGCGACGCTGTCCCACACGTGCAGCGGCGGTGGTCCGTGCACCAGTCTCCGGGCGGCTGATCGAAGGCTCTGCTGAGAGACCGCTGCGGCGCTGTAGCGCAGGACCTTGCTCAGGGGCACCCGGACGGTTCGGCTCACCGGCTCATCCTCGCAGCGGGGAATGCCCCACGGGAGGCACGGCCGTACCGATCAGCACCCTGTTCTCGGCACCGCGGTGCCGCCAAGGCGGTACCGCACGCCGATGCGGCCGAGCCCCAGCGGGAGCAGCCTCCGGCCATGACGCCACACCTGCTTGCTCCTCCCGCTCCGGTTGCTCTGAGCTGGGACGGCCTTGCCGTCTGCAGCTGGCCCAATCTCATCACCACCGTACGCACCGTCCTGGCTGTCGCTCTGGGGCTGGAGGCGGTCGTGCAGCGCTCGGCGACGCTGCTGCTCGCCGCCTACGGCGTCTACTGGGTGGGGGACGTGCTCGACGGCTGGGTGGCGCGCCGCCTGGATCAGGAGACCCGCCTCGGTGCGGTCCTCGACATCATCAGCGATCGTGCGTGCTGCGCCGTCCTTGTCTGCGGTCTGGCATCGCTGCGCCCTGAGCTCTGGCCGGCACTCGCACTGTTCCTGCTCCAGTTCATGGTGCTGGACTGCGTGCTCTCGCTGGCTTTCCTGCGTTGGCCGCTGACCAGCCCCAACTACTTCTACCTGGTCGACCGCGGCGTCTGGCGGCTGAACTGGTCACCACCTGCGAAGGCCCTGAACACGGTGGCCGTCGTGGGAGCGGTCGCCGCCGGTTCCGTCCTGCTCGCCACGACTGTTGCTGCCGGGCAGCTCGCGCTCAAGGCCTGGTCGGCTCGCCGGGTGCTGGACCTCGAACCCCACATCGGGTGACTGTCGTGCTCCAGGAAAGCGGCCTGCTGTTGGGCGCACTTGCCACCGGCGTCGTCTCAGCGCTCGTGCCGCTCATCAACGCCGAGGTCGTGGCGCTCACGGTGGCGGCGACCTCCTCGACGTCCTGGGCCATTGCCGTGGCCATCGCGCTGGCGGTCGGACAGACGGTCGGAAAGCTCACTGTCCTTGAGGCAGCTCGGCGGGGAAGCGCATGGCGCCACCGCAGTCGGCGAGGCACATCGCCTCCTTCGAGCGGCCGATGGCACGCGGCCACTACCCGTGTCGTCGACTTGCTCGGGTGCCGCTGGCGCGGTGCGGGAGTCGTCCTGGTCTCCGCGACGATCGGCCTCCCGCCGCTGGCACTCGTCAGCGCCGGATGCGGGATCGCACGGATGCGCAGGCGTGACTTCGCCGTGTGCTGCCTGTCCGGCCGAGGCGCCCGCTTCCTCGCACTCACCCTCCCAGCAGCAGCTTTGAGCGCTTGACGCGAAGCCACCCAAACCGGCCGACCGTGGTGCTTGATCATCCTCTCGACCGAGCTTCGGTCAACGTCAACTTCGACGCAGACAATTTGCTTCTCGGGATCGAGCTGCTGGGTGTGAGCAGGCTGCTGAGGGGTTGACGGGCACCAAGGGGTGAGTGCCGTTACTCGCGTGAGGCGGCGATGAAGGGCTGCA
>JALZLU010000344.1 GCA_030858685.1 Chloroflexota bacterium
CCATTGAGGTAGTGGTATTGAACGACTGTGTGATGGAAACGAAGGTGACCTGCTGACGGTCGAACACCTCGACCAGCCGGGCGAAGTCCATCAGCGACCGGGAGAGCCGGTCGATCTTGTAGCAGACGATGACATCCACCCTGCCCTGCTCGATATCGGCCATGAGCCGCTTGAGCGCCGGCCTTTCCAGGGTGCCGCCCGAGAACCCGCCATCGTCATAGCGGTCCGGCACCAGCAGCCAGCCCTCGGCGCGCTGGCTGGCCACATAGGCCTCGCAGCTTTCCCGCTGCGCATCGAGGGAGTTGAACTCCATCTCGAGCCCCTCCTCTGAGCTCTTCCGGGTGTAGACGGCAGCGCGGAGCTTGCGGACCACCGCCCCGGCTGATCCGGGCGCCCTGCCCTGCTTGGCGGTCCTGCTCATTGGTGCACCTTCGGGCTGACGGGTGCGAAGCCGGGGAGCGGCGTAGCATCTGTCAGCCCGAGCACGTGTCGCGACGGCCAGGCTCGCTCGCCCTTCGAGGGCCCGCGTGAGACCCGCCGTGCGGCAGGTGCCGGGAGGACCGGACGGACCACAGGGTGTCGCGCCAGAGCCTGCCAGCCAGAGCGCCTGTCAATGAGCGATCCGCACGACCTCCCGGCTCGGGTCAGTCTAATCCCAACCCGGAGTTCTCGACCATGCCTCTTCATGTCGGCCTCGACTGGGGCGCCGCCGGCCATGCCGTCTGCATCATCGATGCAGGCGGCGCCGTCCTGGCCCGCTTCGAATGCACTCACACGGCGGCAGGCCTTGCCGATCTCCTGGCGCGCCTGAAGCGCCTTGCCTCGCCGGCCGAGCTGCCCGTCGCCATCGAACGCCCGTCCGGCCTCGTCGTCGAGACGCTCGCGGCGGCCGGTCATCCCGTCGTGCCGATCCACCCCAATGTCGTCAAAGCCTGCCGGCCACGCTACCGAGCCGCCGGGGCTAAGAGCGATCCGGGCGACGCCTACATGCTGGCCGACATCCTGCGAACCGACGGCCACCGCTTCGCCCCGCTCCAGCCCGTCTCCGACGAGATCAAGGCGTTGCGCGCCATGGTCCGGGGCCGCGACGATCTCGTTGCCACCCGGGTCAGCCTCGCCAACCAGCTGCGCGCCCTGCTGGACGGCTTCTGGCCCGGCGCCGCCGCCGTCTTCGCCGCCATCGATAGCCCGATCGCGCTCGCCTTCCTGGCCCGCTATCCCACGCCCGACAGCGCCCAGCGGCTCGGACCCAAGCGCATGCAGGCCTTCATGGCCCAGCATCGATACGCCGGCCGGCGAAGCGCCGACGATCTCCTCCAGCGCCTGCGGAGCGCCCCAGCCGGCCTCGCCGGAGACGCCGAAGCCGACGCCAAGGGCGAGATCGTCCGCGCCCTCGTACGCAGCCTCGCCACCATCGTCGAGGCCATCGCCGAGCTGACGAGCCGCATCGAGCACGCCGTGGCCGAACTCCCAGACGGGCAGATCGTCATGTCCTTCCCGCGCGCCGGACGCATCAACGCCGCCCAGATCCTGGCCGAGCTCGGCAGCGAGCGAGCCCGCTTCCAGACCGAGAGCCAACTCGCCGCCGAAGCCGGCGTCTGCCCCGTCACACACGCCTCCGGCAAAAGCCGAGGGGTCGTCTTCCGCTTCGCCTGCAATCACCGGCTCAGAGCCGCCGTCACCTGCTGGGCCGACAACTCCCGCCACGCCTGCGCCTGGGCCGCCAACCTCTACGCCAACGCTCGCCGCCGAGGATGCGACCACCCTCACGCCGTCCGCATCCTGGCCAGAGCCTGGCTCCGCGTCCTCTGGAAAGCCTGGACCGAGCGAGCCCCGTACGACCCAGCGCGCCACGCCGGAGCCGCCAAACTCGCAGCCTGACAACAAACAGCTCGACACAGGGTGTCTCACGCCGCCTCCTCTCCGAGATAGGCCTCGCGCACCTTCTCGTCCTTGCGGATCTCGTCGGGGCGGCCGGTGGCGATGACGCGGCCGTAGACGAGCACGGAAATGCGGTCGGCGAGCGCGAACACCGCTTCCATGTCG
>JALZLU010000349.1 GCA_030858685.1 Chloroflexota bacterium
CTCCGCTAGGAGCGGCCGCAACCGGGTAAAGCCTTGCGCTTGTGCGGCGCCGAAGGCGGCCAGGGCTTCGGCCCGGGTGGTGCCCTCGGCGATCTTCACCCGAGGCTTGCACTCCCATTCCAGCACCGCCCATTCGCGGGCTGGGGAGATGCTGAGGCCCCCCAGCGCCTCCCGCATCCACTCCACCGCATTGCGAAACATCGCGCCGGCTGGTTGCCCGGTCAGCCCGGCCAGAACGCGTTGGCGGAGGTCTAGCAGCCGGTCGCGGTCGAGCCCGGTGAGGTTCGGTGTCTCATCCGAGGCCAAGGCCGACAGCGCCAGTTGGGTCGGATGGAGCCGATCGGTTCCGGCGAGGCCGGCGCTGGTCATATCCTCATCCACGATGACTACCGAGGCCGATACCGGCACGCGCTTGCCGTCCACCGTGACGCGCGGCCAGCCGGCGAAGGGCTGCATGAACTTCACCGCATGCGCTGCCACCCATACATCAGCGCCACAACCTGCTTCGACTTGGGCATGGTAGGAGCAGCCGTTGCGCAATGGACAGGCGCCGCATGCTTGCGTGGCGCTCTGCCCGGCGGCCGTGGCCGCCCGGGTGAGTTCGCGGTCTTGGCACATGGTCTTGCCAGGTTGCGCCGGATCGTCGGCATCCAGGCCACGCCATACCGCAACCCTTATACCAGTTCGCCTAGAGACTGACACATGCCCAGCCCCGCGAGCCGAGCGAGCGGATGCGCTCTGGGTCATCGATGAGGAAGTGCCAGGCGCCGACACAGGCATCGACGATGGCGTCGTAGGTATCCCAGACCAGGGCGGACAGTTTGTTGCCCCGTAGATATTCCCAGACGGTCTCCATTGGGTTGAGTTCAGGACTATAGGCGGGCAGATCGAGCAAGGTGATGTTCGCTGGGACGCACAGGCGTTTGCCGCGCTGGTGCCAGCCGGCGCGGTCCAGCAGCAGGACCGCCTGCGCACCTGGCGCAACCTGGGTGCTGATCTCGGTCAGATGCGCGTTCATCGCTGCCGTGTTGGCCACCGGCGTGATGACGGCGGCGCCGACGCCGCGAGCTGGGCAGATCGCGCCGAACAGGTAGGCTGAGCTGTGTCGGTTGTCGCGCACCATCGCCGGGCGCGAGCCGACTGGCGCCCAGACATAGGTGAGACTGCCCTTCTGCCCCACGCGGGCCTCATCCTGCCACCAGATCTCGACCGGCGTGCCAGCGGTGCAGCCGAGCAGCGCGGCTTTGAGCAGCCTAGGGAATTTTTTTATATGCTTCCTGCGCGGCAAGATCCCGTTTGGGATGGTACGGTCGCGGCTGCAGCCGCGTCAGGCCGAGCTGGTGCAGCCACTCGCTGACCGTGCTCTGGTGCACCTCGACCCTGAACCGGCGGGCAATCTCCGTGCGCAGGTCCATGCAGCGCCACCGCACCACCGTGTCCCGCTCCGGATCAGGCCCCGCCACTACCAGCGCCCGTAGCTCAGCTTTCTGCTCAGGCGTCAGCAGCGGGGCACGGCCGGGGCAGTTGCGCGAGCGCAGGCCGGCAATGCCGGCTTCATTGTAGCGGTGCACCCAATCCGGCAAGGTCTGCCGATCCATGCCGCACTGTGCCGCCGCTTGCCGGCGCGGCACACCCTCCAGAACCAACGCGATCGCCAGCAACCGGCGGACCTGGGCCGGCTCCTCAGCCGCACAGGCTGCCGCGCGCAGCTGCGCTGGCGTGAACTCCCTCCGGGTCACCGCCACTGCCGCACCCATGCTGCGCTCCCCAGCAAATCAACACCGAGCTGATCGAATCAGATCGCCACCACGCCGGGAAGACACAGGAGAGTCATTCTCATCCCGAGCTGGTATTACAGACGGAACACACCCCCTACCGCGGCGGTGCACCGCTGGTGGAGGCTCTGACCAAGGAGGAGGTGCTCTTCGGATGGGAATCATTTAGCTCGCTCGCCGCCGCACGGGACGGGCTGTTCCGCATCATCGGCATGGGCACTGCGCAGCGCCACCCGCTGTATCCGGATGTGATGACGATGCAGGAAGCCGGTTTGATTGGTTTTTCGGCGTTCACTTGGAACGTCACGCTCGGCCCGCGCGGGATGCCGGCCGAAGTGGTGGAGAAGCTGAACGCCGCCGCGAACCAAGTGCTGGCGATGCCGGACGTGAAGATGCGGCTGGCGACCACAGGCATCAACGTGGTCAGCGACAGCACGCCCGCCACCAACGGGACCTTTACCGCCGAAGAATTCACTAAGTTTAGGGACATCATAACCCGTGCCCGGCTGGACCTGGCGCGCTGAGGGCAACATGAGCGACGCTTCTGTCATCGCCAACCGCCTTAACCAGATCTCCCCCTCCCAGACC